>NZ_JASKYT010000125.1:0-17834 GCF_041028275.1 Streptomyces sp. PU-14G | reverse complement strand
GCCGTACCTGCTCGTCGTCCACGGCGGCGACGGCCCGCCCACGCTCCTGACGCTCCGCGTCGTCCGCGGGCACGGCCGCGACCAGCACGCGCAGCTCGGGACGGTGCACCTCGACCCCGGCGGCCTCCAGCGCGCGGGCCGCCTCGTCGGGTCCACGGCGGCGACGGCCCGCCCACGCTCCTGACGCTCCGCGTCGTCCGCGGGCACGGCCGCGACCAGCACGCCCAGCTCGGGACGGTGCACCTCGACCCCGGCGGCCTCCAGCGCGCGGGCCGCCTCGTCGGGGTCGCCCGCCAGCCGGGGCTCCAGCGCGCCGCGGGCCTCGGGTGTGAGGCCGAGCACGCCGGGCAGCGCGCCCGCCGCGAAGCGGGGGTCCTTCAGCGCGAGCCGCAGCGCGTGGGTGTGCCCCACGAAGCGGGGGTCGATCAGGGCGAGCCGTTCACCGGGCGCCGTCGCCGCCAGGTGCGCGTCCAGGGTTGCCGTGCCGTCGGCGCCGTCGGCCACGCGCACGTCGAAGCCGAGGGAGCGCAGGTCGGCCTCCAGCGACGACCCGGCGACCGGCGGACCGGTGAGGATGGCGGTCGACAGAACGAACTCACTCCTTGGAAGCTGGCATGCCCGCGCGAGAAGGGGACAACGAAGGCAGCGGGCAGCGTGCGCCGTCGCCCTTCGGGGCCGGCAGCACGTCGGCAGAGAGTATCCGATCGTCGGAACGAGCCTTCACCGAGCGTTCATCGGCCCGCTGTTGCCCCTGGCCCACCTGCGCGCACCAGCATGGTCGATCACCGGCTCGCCTCACAACCGGGGCCGATAGGGTGCGGGACATGACGTGGTTGATCACAGGTGGCGCGGGGTACATCGGCGCGCACGTCGCGCGGGCCATGACCGCCTCGGGCGAGCGGGCCGTGGCGCTGGACGACCTCTCCACGGGCCTGACCGGGCGGCTGCCCGCCGAGGTGCCGCTGGTGCGCGGCCCGGTGACCGACGAGGCGCTGCTGGCCCGCACCCTCGCCGAGCACCGGGTGACGGGTGTGATCCATCTCGCGGCCAGGAAACAGGTGGGCGAGTCGGTCGAGCAGCCGCTGCGCTACTACGAGGAGAACGTGCACGGCCTGGCGTGCCTGCTGCGCGCCGTGGTGGAGGCAGGGGTGCGCCGGTTCGTCTTCTCCTCCTCCGCCGCCGTCTACGGGATGCCCGACGTGGACCTGGTCACCGAGCGGACCCCGACGGTGCCAATGAACCCGTACGGCGAGACGAAGCTGGCCGGTGAGTGGCTCGTGCGCGCCGCGGGCCGCGCCCACGGGATCGACACCGCCTGCCTGCGCTACTTCAACGTCGCGGGCGCCGCCGCCCCGGAACTGGCCGACGTGGGCGTCTCCAACATCGTGCCGATGTTCTTCGACGCCCTCACGCGCGGCGAGGCGCCCAGGATCTTCGGCGACGACTACCCGACCGAGGACGGCACGTGTGTCCGCGACTACATCCACGTCCAGGATCTGGCCGACGCGCACGCCGCCGCCGCGAACGCGATGGCCGCGGGCGGCGGTGCGGCGGGCGGCAGCGACCTGACGCTCGACGTGGGCACGGGCGAGGGCGTCTCCGTGCGGGAGATGGCCGCGTTGGTGGCCGAGGTCACAGGGCGGCACGAGCCCGCACCCGAGGTGGGGCCGCGGCGCCCCGGCGACCCGGCGCGGGTGGTGGCCTCGGCGCGGCGCATCCGCGAGGAGCTGGGCTGGCAGCCGCGCTTCGGGGTGCGCGAGATGGTCGCCACGGCGTGGGAGGGCTGGCTGCTGCGGCACCCCGAGGCGCGCGCCGCGGCCGACTGAACCGCGCGGCGGAACCGCACCGTGCCGGCCGCATCGCACCGTGTCCGGCTGCCATGTGTGGGCCTGAACGGCACGCACGGCGACGCAACGGACACGAAGGAGGCTCGCACGATCGGACAGCGGCACGCTCGTGCGCGAAAACGACAGATTCGCGCAGAATGCTCAGTTGCGGCGCAACCTGCGGCACACTGGGTCGCGCTGCCCACCGGCCCACGAGAAGGATGACCATGGCGAACAGCTCAGCGGCCCCGATCATGCTCGAACTGGTCGACGAGAACGGGACGACGATCGGCACCGCGGAGAAGCTCTCCGCCCACGTGGCGCCCGGCCGACTGCACCGCGCCTTCTCCGTCTTCCTCTTCGACGACGAGGGAAGGCTGCTGCTCCAGCGCCGTGCGCTGGGCAAGTACCACTCGCCTGGCGTGTGGTCGAACACCTGCTGCGGGCATCCGTATCCCGGCGAGGCGCCGTTCGCCGCCGCCACCCGGCGCGTCGGCGAGGAACTGGGCGTCGCGCCCGCGCTGCTGCGGGAGGCGGGCACCGTCCGCTACAACCACCCCGACCCGGCCTCGGGCCTGGTGGAGCAGGAGTTCAACCACCTGTTCGTGGGGCTGCTGCGCGAAGAACTGCGGCCGGACCCCGAGGAGATCGCCGAGGTCGCGTTCGTGACGGCCGGGGAACTGGAGAAGCGGCACGCGACGGACACCTTCTCGACCTGGTTCATGACCGTGCTGGACGCCGCACGTCCCGCGGCCCGCGAGGTGACCGGCGGCGCCGGCGACTGGTGACCTGACGGGGAAGCCGTGGACGCGCCCCGAAGGGGCGCGGGGAACTGCGCGACCGACCACAACCCACCCGCAGACCGCACACCACAGACCGCACACCACGGACAGTGGCACCCCCTGGTCGGCTGGCCGACGCGAGAACCGCAGGAAGCCCTAGACGGCAGCCAACGGCAGTGCCGCCCAGACGACCTTGCCGCCCGCGCCGGTCTGCTCCACGTCGCAGACGCCGCCCGCCTCGGCGGTGAGCGCCTTGACCAGCAGCAGCCCGCGTCCCCCCGTGTGCTCCCCGGTCGGCTCGGCGGCCAGCGCCTTGGGCCGGTAGGGGTGGCCGTCCTCGACGGCCACCCGCAGCCGGCCGCCGCCCAGCGAGATCTCGACCGCGATCGTCGGTGAGAGCAGCGCGGCGTGCCGCACCGCGTTGGTGACCAGCTCCGAGAGGATCAGCAGCACGCCTTCGAGCGTCTCGTCCGGCACGTGGGTGGGCTGCCGCGCCAGCAGGTCGCGGACGGCGTGGCGGAGCCGGGGCACCGAGGCGTCGGCCGCGGGCGCGGCGAACCGCCAGCTGCCCTCCTGCCAGGCGCCGTCCTGGGCGGGCGCCGGCGTACGGGTGCGCGCGTGTTCGGGCCCGCAGCCGTGCGCGCATCCGACGGCGCGGCGCATGGGCCGCTCATCGTGTTCCCGCTCCCGCTCCCGCTCCCGTTCCCGCAGCGGCGCGGCCGTCGGGACCCGGGTCGCCCTGCCCGCCGCTCCCGCTTGCCCGGCGCTCCCCGCGGCCGGGAGCCGTGTTCTCCCAGCGGCCGTGGGAGCCTCGTCGATGACGGCGGAACGCTGTGCACCGCGGCTCTCCATCTGAGTACCCCGCTCTCTCGGTCGGACTCGTGGCCGCGCATCTGGTCTGTACTTGCAGATGCACTTGCACTGAATGGTGGTACCGCGCGGAGCCGGCCTGCGCCGCTGACCGCAACTGGGCATGTATCGATGGCATTTGACAGAAGACGTACGCACCGATCGACTCTCTGACAGAAACCTGGCGGGCCCTGGAAACGCTCCCGCGCTCTGGAGCTCGCTCAGCTCGCGGCGTGGAGCGGAACAGCCGGTTCCCCTGCCCTTCTGGTCGACCGTACCGCCCGGTAGCGTACGGGCATGACGTCACTTCCCGAACGCGCCGGGCGCCGCTGCCACAACGCCCTCAACGTCCTGCACTCCGTGCTGTACTTCTCCCCCGCGCTGGGCAAGGAACTGGCGCCCTACGGCATCGACGACCGGCACGCGATCAACCTGGCCACGCGCTCCGCGCCACTGGGGGCCGTGGGCGCCGGCACGGTGACGGCCACGTTCTACAACTACAGCCACTCCCTCGTCGCCCGCTTCGTCCCCGAGGTGTGGGACGCGGCCTCCCCCGAGACCGTGCTGGCGGCACGGCTGCGGGCCGCCGACGCGACGCTGCGGCACCTGCTGGGCGAGGAGGCCGTCACCTCCCCCCGCATGGCCGAGGCCGCCCGGCTGGCGCTGCGCGCCACCGAGGGCTGCACCCGCTCGGGGCGCCCCCTCCACTCCGCCAACGCCGACCTGCCCACCCCACCGCTCGAGACGGCCCCGCACCTGGCGCTCTGGCACGCCGCGACGCTGCTGCGCGAGCACCGCGGGGACGGCCACATCGCCGCGCTCCAGCACGCCGAGCTCGACGCGCTGGAGGCCGTGGTGAGCCACACCGCCAGCGGGCGCGGCATGAGCCCGAAGTGGGCCATGGGCACCCGCGGATACAACGAGCAGGACTGGGCGGCGGCACAGCGCAGGCTGACCGAGCGCGGGCTGCTGGGCGGCGACGGCGAGCTGACCGAGGAGGGCGCCGCGCTGCGCAAGCACCTGGAGGAGGAGACCGACCGGCTCGACCGCCACCCGTACGAGCTGCTGGGCGCCGCCGACGTGGCCCGGCTGACCGAGCTGGCGGCAGACTTCGCGCGCACCGCGGCCGAGGCGGGCGCCTTCCCCGCCGACGCGTTCGGCAAGGACTGAGCGGAACCTGCCGCGTCCGGCAAGGACTGAGCGGAGCCCGCCGCGGGCCGCGTCCGAGCCGTCTCCCGCCCCGGCGGACGGCCCCGGCAGCGCCCGCCTGCGCGCGGGTGTCCCACCGGCCTGCCACAATGCATGCCTACCGGGGGACCACAGCACCGAGAAGGCGGAACCAACCATCGTGACGACGACCATCGAAGGCAGGATCGCCGAGGAGCTCGGCGTACGCGAGCGGCAGGTCCGTGCCGCTGTCGAGCTGCTCGACGGCGGGTCGACCGTGCCCTTCATCGCGCGCTACCGCAAGGAAGCGACCGAGATGCTCGACGACGCGCAGCTGCGCTCCCTGGAGGAGCGGCTGCGCTATCTGCGGGAGCTGGAGGAGCGGCGCGAGGCGATCCTGGAGTCCGTGCGCTCGCAGGACAAGCTCACCGAGGAGCTGGAGGCGCGCATCCGTGCCGCCGACTCCAAGGCACGTCTTGAGGACATCTACCTGCCGTTCAAGCCCAAGCGGCGCACCAAGGCGCAGATCGCCCGCGAGGCCGGTCTGGAGCCGCTGGCCGAGGGGCTGTTGGCGGACCCGACGGTGGAACCTGCCGCAGCCGCCGCCGCCTTCGTCGACGCCGACAAGGGCGTCGCGGACGTTTCCGCAGCGCTGGAGGGTGCCCGTGCCGTCCTCACCGAACGCATCGGCGAGGACGCCGACCTGATCGGCGAGCTGCGCGAGCGCATGTGGGAGCGCGGCCGGCTGGCCGCCTCGGTGCGCGAGGGCAAGGAGGCGCAGGGCGCGAAGTTCGCCGACTACTTCGACTTCTCCGAGGCGTTCACCGAGCTGCCCTCGCACCGGATCCTGGCCATGCTGCGCGGCGAGAAGGAGGAGATCCTCGATCTGACGCTCGCCCCGGAGCCGGCGGGTGAGGAGAGCGAGGGCCCCACGTCCTACGAGCGCTCCATCGCGCGGCGTTTCGGCGTGCGCGACGAGGGGCGCCCGGCCGACGCGTGGCTGGCCGAGACGGTGCGCTGGGCGTGGCGTACGCGCGTGCTGGTGCATCTGGGCATCGACGTGCGCACCCGGCTGCGGACGGTCGCCGAGGACGAGGCGGTGCGGGTCTTCGCCACCAACCTGCGTGACCTGCTGCTCGCCGCGCCCGCCGGCACCCGCGCCACCCTCGGCCTCGACCCGGGGCTGCGCACGGGCGTGAAGGTGGCCGTGATCGACGCGACGGGCAAGGTCGCCGCCACCGACACGGTCTACCCGCACGCGCCGCAGAAGCAGTGGGACGAGTCCCTGGCCAGGCTCGCGGCCCTCGCCGAGACGTACGAGGTCGAGCTGGTCGCCATCGGCAACGGCACGGCCTCCCGGGAGACGGACAAGCTCGCCGGTGAACTTCTCGCCGCCAAGCCGGAACTGAAGCTGACGAAGGTGATGGTCTCCGAGGCGGGTGCCTCGGTGTACTCCGCGTCCGCCTACGCCTCCCAGGAGCTGCCCGACCTCGACGTGTCGCTGCGCGGCGCCGTCTCCATCGCGCGCCGCCTCCAGGACCCGCTGGCCGAGCTGGTGAAGATCGACCCGAAGTCCATCGGCGTCGGCCAGTACCAGCACGACCTGTCCGAGGTGAAGCTGTCGCGCTCGCTCGACGCCGTGGTGGAGGACTGTGTGAACGGCGTCGGGGTGGACGTCAACACCGCCTCGGCGCCGCTGCTCTCCCGGGTCTCCGGGATCGGCTCCGGCCTCGCGGAGAACATCGTCGCCCACCGGGACGCCAACGGGCCCTTCAAGAGCCGCACGGAGCTGCGGGACGTCTCGCGGCTGGGCCCCAAGGCGTTCGAGCAGTGCGCGGGCTTCCTGCGCATCCGCGGCGGCGACGACCCGCTGGACGCCTCCGCGGTGCACCCTGAGGCCTATCCGGTGGTGCGCGGGATGGTCGCCAAGTCCGGTACGGACGTGCCGTCGCTGATCGGCAACACGAAGGTGCTGCGCGCCTTGGACCCGCAGGAGTTCGTGGACGGTTCCTTCGGTCTGCCGACCGTCACCGACATCCTGGGCGAGCTGGAGAAGCCGGGCCGCGACCCGCGCCCCGCCTTCCGTACGGCGAGCTTCAAGGAGGGCGTCGAGAAGCTGGGCGACCTGGCGTCCGGCATGGTGCTGGAGGGCGTGGTGACGAACGTCGCCGCGTTCGGTGCCTTCGTCGACGTCGGCGTCCACCAGGACGGGCTCGTCCACGTCTCGGCCATGTCCAAGACCTTCGTGAAGGACCCGCGCGACGTCGTCAAGCCAGGTGACATCGTCAAGGTCCGCGTGCTGGACGTGGACGAGGCGCGCAAGCGGATCTCGCTGACGCTGCGTCTCGACGACGAGCCGGGCGCGCAGGGCAGCGAGGGGCGCCGCGGCGGCGGTCGGGAGCGGCAGCAGCAGCGGGGCGGCGCCCCGCGCCAGCGCCAGGGCTCCCCCCGCGAGGGCGGCAAGGGCGGCAAGGCCGGCGGCAGCGGCGGTGGCGGCAAGAGCAGTAGCTCTGGCGGCGGCAAGAGCGGCGGCGGCAAGCGCCGCGGTTCCGCCGCGTCCGCGCCGGCGAACAGCGAGATGGCGGAGGCTCTGCGCCGGGCCGGCCTGGCCTGACGTACCGCGCCTGCCCGTGGTGTCCGTGCCCGGCCCGGGTCGCGGACACCACCGGCAGACGGCGCGTCAGCTGGTGACGCCCGGCATGCGTCCTTCGGCGTCGGTGCCGGGGGCCGCGCCCGTCATGATGTATTCGGAGGACAGCAGCCGGGCCTGGCCGTGGGGCGGCAGGTGGGCGCTGGACTGGTGCAGCCAGTCGACGAAGAAGGAGGGCCGCTCCGTTTCACCGACGTAGACCTTCATCTCGTCGGAGGGGTGGATCGTGGCGGTGACCTGTGTGCCGCGGTCGTGCTCGCGCACCTGGGTGCTGAAGAGGGCGAGCGCGCCGCCGTCGCTGGTGCGCAGCGCGTGCAGCTGCTCTTCGTCCGGCTCGCCCCGGCTGAAGACGGCCTCGGCGTAGGGGTTGAGCAGCTTGTTCTGGGTCTGCGGCACCTTGCGGATCCAGCGGGTGGCCTTGGAGGTGGCGAACCCGGTGCTCTTGGTGGCCCCTTCCTCGGTGTAGAGGTCGAGCAGGGCGTCGGAGAGGCCGGACGGGGCGAGTGCGCCGCGCTTCTTGTCCGGGTCGGTCACGGGCTGCGCGAAGCCGTCCTCGTCCTTGGCGATGCGCGGGATCTTGGTGGTGTCGCTGTAGCTGGCGGCGACGAGCCGCCAGCCCTGGCTCTTCTTCTGCATGACGAAGATGCCCGGGTACGTGTTCTTCTTCTGGCCGGGGCTCTTGGAGTGGGCCACCATCACGAACCAGTCGGCGGTGCCCTTGCGCGGTATGTAGAACTCCCGGTCGACGTAGTTGAAGGGCTCCTTGTACTCCGCCAGCCGCTTCTTCTTCCAGTTCTTCTGGAGCCGGAAGGTGGCCTTGCTCTCCTCGTAGACGGAACCGGCCTCGGCCTGGGAGATCTCTTTCGCGTCCGCGTGCTTGTTGGCCCGGTTGTTGATGCGCTCGTAGCGGTCGAAGAGCTTGTCGGCCTGCGCGCGGGTGACGACTCCCGTCGCGGGCCGGCCCTTGGCGTCCTTTGCCTTGGCGCCGCCCCGCCCGGAGCCGTCCTGCGCGCTGTTCGAGCCGCAGCCCGCCGCCGCGAGAACGAGGCTGCCCGCGCAGGCGAGTCCCGCTGTCCCCCGTGCCCAGCTGTGCATGTGTGTTCCCCTTCGTCACTGTGGTGACCAGGAGTATGCACGGTGCGGGCCACGGACCGGACGGCAGGACGGTCACAACACGATCATCACTTCTTCCAGTGGCTTGCGCCGCAGGTCCGGCACCCGCGCGCCGGGGGCCGGATAGCCGACGGGGATGACGTAGGCGCCGCGCTCCTCCGCCGGACGTTCGCAGACCTCGTTGAGGAAACGCATGGGACTCGGGGTGTGGGTGAGGGTGGCCAGCCCCGCCTGGTGGAGCGTGGCGAGGAGGAAGCCGACGGCGATGCCGACGGACTCCTTCGTGTAGTAGGGGCGCGGCGTGTGCGGGCCCTTGTGGACCTCGAAGACGACGATCACGGCGGGCGCCGTCTCCAGGAACGGCTTGTGCGCGTCGGTGCCGAGCGGGGCGAGGGCCTCCAGCCACTCGTCGGAGGCCCGGCGCCCGTAGAACTCGCGCTCCTCGGCCTCCGCCGCCTCGCGCAGCCGCCGCTTGCGCTCCGGATCGGTGAGCACGACGAAGCGCCACGGCTGGACGTGGGCACCGCTGGGGGCGGTGGCAGCGGTGCGGACGGCCCACTCCAGCACCCCTTCGGGCAGGGGGCGGGGGTCGAAGTCGCGGACGGTGCGGCGGCGTTCCATGAGGCCGTGGAACGTCTCGGCGCGCTCCTCGGCCTGCCGGGCGGTGACCCGCATCGGCCGCAGCGGCACCGTCGGGCGGGGGGTCGGGCCGGGCTCGGACTGTGTGGTATGGACCATAGCGGCAGCACAGCACACCGCCGCGTGCCCGAAAAGTCTTGCGCGGGATACGGGAGCCCCGTATGGTCTTGGACGGCTCTGTTGTCGTCGATTGGAGAGGTCGTTGCTCGTCTGAGGTCTGAGACGCCGTGTGCCCCCTCTGTGTGCCACGTGTGTGACCTCGGAAGTGAGCCGACCTCGTGTCGGAGCCGCTCCCCCGTTGGTTCCCGCCCCGTGTATCCCGTGCCCGGGGCCCGGTGTCTCCCGCGTTGCCCACCGCCCTTCGCGATGCGACCAGGAGGCCCCTGTGAATACCCACTCCCCCGCTGTGACCTGCACCCGGCTGACCTTTTCCTGGCCGGACGGGACGCCCGTCCTCACCGATCTCGACCTGTCCTTCGGCTCCGGCCGCACGGGGTTGATCGGGCTCAACGGCACCGGAAAGTCCACTGTGCTGAAACTGATCGCCGACCGGCTGCGCCCCGAGTCGGGCAGCGTCAAGGTCGCCGGGGAGGTCGGCTACCTGCCGCAGGACCTGACCCTGGACACGTCGCTGCGCGTCGACGAGGCGTTGGGGATCGCCCGCGCCCGCGCGGCGCTGCACGCCATCGAGGCGGGTGACGTCGCCGAGGAGCACTTCACCGCCGTCGGTGACGACTGGGACGTGGAGGAGCGCGCGCGGGCGACGCTGGACGAGCTCGGTCTCACGCACGTCGGTCTCGACCGCACCATCGGGGAGATCTCGGGTGGCGAGTCGGTGCTGCTGCGGCTGGCGGCGCTGCTGCTGGCCCGGCCCGACGTGCTGCTGCTGGACGAGCCCACCAACAATCTCGACCGGGTGGCCCGGCGCAGGCTGCACGCGGCGGTCGCCGCCTTCCCCGGTGTGCTGGTCGTGGTCAGCCACGATCGCGAACTCCTCGCGCTGGTCGACCGGATCGCCGAGCTGCACGACGGCGGGGTCACCTGGTACGGCGGCAATCTGGAGGCGTACGAGGCGGCGGTCGAGGCCGAACAGGAGGCGGCCGAGCGCATGGTGCGGGCGGCCGAGACCGATGTGCGGCGGCAGAAGCGGGAGTTGTCCGAGGCACAGACGAAACTTGCGCGGCGGGCGCGTCAGGGCAGAAAGGTGGCCGCCAGCCGGAGCGAGCCGAAGATCCTGCTGGGCGCGCGCAAGCGGAAGGCACAGGAGACCGCGGGCAAGCACCGCCTCCTGCACGAGCAGCGTCTGGAGGAGGCCAAGGAGCGGCTGGAGGACGCCACCGAGCGGGTGCGCGAGGACGCGGAGATCCACGTGGAGCTGCCGTTCACCGCGGTGCCGCGCGGCAGGCGGGTGCTCACGCTGGAGGAGGCGGAGCTGCGCAACGGCGCCCGTGCGACGCTGGATGTGCACGGCCCCGACCGGATTGCGCTGGTCGGCCCGAACGGCGCGGGCAAGACGACGCTGCTGCGGACGGCCGCCGGGCAGTTGCCCGCCGTCTCGGGTGAGGTGGCCACGCATGTCCCGCTGCGCTATCTGCCCCAGCGGCTGGACGTGCTCGACGACGCGCTGTCCGTGGTGGAGAACGTGGCCGCCCTGGCCCCTCAGGCCACCAACCAGCGGATCAGGTCCCGGCTCGCCCGCTTCCTCTTCCGCGGGGCGCGCGCGGACCGCCCGGTGGGCGCCCTCTCGGGCGGCGAGCGCTTCCGTGCCACGCTGGCGGCGGTGATGCTGGCTGAGCCTGGCCCGCAGCTGCTGATGCTGGACGAGCCGACCAACAATCTGGACATGGCCAGCGTCCGGCAGCTGCGGGAGGCACTGGCGGCGTACGAGGGTGCGCTGGTCGTCGCCAGCCACGATCTGCCGTTCCTGCGGGAGCTGGGGATCACCCGGTGGCTTCAGCTGGCGGAGGGCGAGCTGCGGGAGGTGGACGAGGAGGAGCTGTAGCGGCGGCTCATGCCACCGCCTGGGCGAGCAACTCCTGGAGCCGCAGCCCGCGTCGGGCATCGATGTCGCCGGGGCGGCCGGTGCGCACCGCGGTCGCGAAGTCGCGGCGCAGGACCGGCCAGCACTCCTCGTGGTCGAGATCCGCGGTGTCGTAGACCAGTTCGTCCGCGTCCTGTGGTCCGTACAGCTCGATGCGGGTACGGGCCCGGGGCAGTGCCACGGCGCCGGACAGGGAGGCCTGGCTGACGGCGCCGTTCTCGTGTTCGCAGGTCAGCTCGATCCAGCGGCGCGGGTCGCCGGTGGAGCGCACGGCGGTGACCGGGCCGACGGCGAGGTCGAGCAGGTCCAGCAGGTGCGGGCCGAGGTCGAGGAGGGCGCCGTGTTCCAGGCGCCAGGTCGTGGCCTGGTCGCCGCCGAGGAAGGCTCCGTGCAGGTAGCAGGAGCGGGCCCCGGTGACGGTCGTCGCGCGGGCCCGTTCCAGGAAGCGGCGGGTGGCGGGGTGGTACCGCTTGGTGAGGACGAGTTGGGAGACGACGCCGCTGTCCGCGACCGCGTCGGCGACGGCGCGGGCGGCCGTCAGGTCGGGGCCGAGCGGCTTCTCCAGCAGCACGGCGCGTCCTGCCCTGGCGGCCCGCGGGGCGAGTGCGGCCTGGACGGCGGGCGGCACGGCGAAGGCCACGGCCTCGCACCGGTCGAGAAGTGCCTCGAAGGAGGCGGCGGCCTCGGTGCCGTACGCGGCGGCGAGCCCTGCGGCTGCCTCGGTCCTGCGGGCCCACACGGCGGCCAGCTCCGTCTCGGGTCCCGCGGCGAGCATCCGGGCGTGCATGGTGCGGGCCCAGGGCCCGGCGCCGACGAGGCCGACGCGTATCGGTGGGTGGGGCCAGGCTGCTTCCACGGTGCTGTTCTCCTGCGTACGAACGGAAAAAGGGGTCACTCGGCGGCCGTGGCCGAGGCGGCCAGCCGGGCGTCGGCGCGGTCGGGGGCGTAGAGGTTCTCGACGACCATGGCGGCGGCCCCCATCAGCCCTGCCCGGTCGCCGAGCTCGGAGGTGACGACGTGCAGGTGCGCGGTGGTGCGCGGCATGGCCCGCTGGTACAGGAGTTCCCGTACCCCGGTGACGAACGGGGTGCTCGCCAGGTCGCCCGCGATCATCAGCACGCCGGGGTTGAGCAGGGTGACGACGGTGACCAGCACCTCGCCCACCCTGCGGCCCGCCTCGCGGGCCAGCCGGACGGCCTCGGGGCGTCCGGCGGCGAGGTGGTCGCGGACGCCGGAGCCGTAGGTGGTGGGCACTCCCGCCTCGGTGAGCTGCCTGGCCAGGGCTCGGCCGCTGGCGACGGCCGCGAGGCAGCCGTGGTTACCGCACATGCACAGCGCGTCGGGGCAGTCGTGCAGCCGGATGTGGCCGATGTCGCCCGCGCCGCCGTCGATGCCGCGGTACGGCTGCCCGCCCACGACGACGCCGGCACCGATACCGGTCGCGACCTTGATCAGCACGAACGCGGCGCAGTCGGGGTGCCCGGCACGCTGCTCGGCGTACGCCATGAGGTTGGCGTCGTTGTCGACCAGGACGGGCACGGGGGCCGCCGGTTGCACGTGGGCCGCGTACGCCTCCCGCATGCGTTCCGGGATCGGGTAGCCGTCCCAGCCGGGCATGATCGGCGGCTGGATGACGAGCCCTGAGGCGAAGTCCACGGGTCCCGGCACCGACAGGCCGATGCCGCAGACCCGTTCGGGTCCGGTTCCGTGCTCCTTGAGCAGCGCGGCGAACCACTGCGCCAGCCGGTCGAGCACCCGTTCGGGCCCGTCCCCTATCACCAGCTCGCCGGAGTGCTCGGCCAGCACGGTGCCCGCCAGGTCGAGGACGGCCGCGTTGGCGTGCCGGGTACCGAGGTCGGCGGCGAGCACCACGGCGTGTCCCGCGTCGAACTCCAGCCGGGCCGAGGGCCGTCCGCCCGCGGGCCCGGCCACCGGCGCGGCCTCGCCCTCGCGCAGCCAGCCGGCCGAGAAAAGCTGGTCCAGGCGGTGCCCGACGGTGGAGCGCGAGAGGCCGGTGGCCTGTTGCAGGGCGCCGCGGGTGGTGGCCCTGCCCTCGCGGATGAGCCGCAGCAGGTGGCCCGCGCTCGACTGGTTCCCGGTGATACCGGTCATGCTCTCCTCAGCTCGTCCAGGCGGTTCGCCCTCAGTGGCCCCGCCGTCCGTGCGTGCCGGCGCCCGTCAGCTCTTGTCCGCGCCGCTGGTGAGGCCCTCGGTGAGGAGCCGTTCCGCGGCGAAGAAGAGCAGCACGACGGGGATGGTCAGCACCACCGATCCTGCCATCAGCACGGTCTTGGAGACCTCGATACCGCCCGCGAGCTGCTGGAGGCCGAGCGAGACGGTCCATTTGTCGGGCTGTGCGGCCAGAAAGAGCAGCGCGAAGAGGAACTCGTTCCAGGCGATCATGAAGACGTACAGCCCGGTGGCCATCACCGAGGGCGCCGCCAGGGGGAGGATCACCTTGCGGACGGTCTGGAGCCTGCTGCACCCGTCGAGGGCCGCGGCCTCCTCGATGGAGTAGGGGATGGTGACGAAGTAGTTCTTCATCATGTAGATCGACACCGGCACGGTCTGCGCGATGTAGACGATCGCGAGCCCCACCAGGCTGCCCTGCAGTCCCATCTTCGCGAACATCACGAACAGCGGCACGGCCAGCAGCGTCGCGGGGAAGAGGTAGACGGCCAGGAAGAGGGCGCTGACCTGACGGGCGCCGAAGAACCGCAGCCGGCTGACGGCGTAGGCGCCGGGGATGGCGGCCAGCAGCGTCAGCACGACGGCGCCGAGTGAGACGAGCGCCGAGTTGGCCAGCATGTGCAGGAAGCCCTGGCCGCCCTCGGAGGTGGGCCTCAGCACCTCCTGGTAGGTGGCCAGCGTGAAGTCCTTGGCGCTGACCCACAGTTGCCCGGGGTCCAGGAGCAGTGCGTCGATGGGTTTCACCGACAGCAGCAGCATGTAGTAGAAGGGCGCGAGGGTGATCACCGCGAGGAAGGCGATCACCACCCAGCGCAGGACGGTGAAGAGGCGCTCCTCGAACCGGGCGCGGCTGATCCGGGGCGCGGCGGGCGGGCGGCTGTTCACGGAGGGGCTGGTGCCGCTCATCACGCGTCCTCCTGGACCTTCTTGGCGAAGAACTTGAAGTACACACCCAGCAGCACCATCAAGAAGGCTGCCAGGACGAGGGCCTGGGCCGCGGCGGCGCCCACGTCGAAGCGTGCGGTGAGGAAGTCGTACACGCGCACGGCCACCACGTCGGTTCCCGAGCCGCCGCCGGTGAGCAGGTAGATGTCGTCGAACTTGTTGAACGTCATGATGAAGCGCAGGACGCACAGCAGCGCGATGACCGGCATCAGCTGCGGCAGCAGCACGTAGCGGAAGCGCTGCGTGGGGGTGGCGCCGTCCACCTTCGCGGCCTCCTCCAGGCCGTCGGGGACCGCCTGGAGGCGGGCGAGCAGGAAGAGGAAGGCGAACGGGAAGTAGCGCCAGGTCTCGAACGCGACGACGGTCAGCAGCGCGAGCGGGACGTCGACGTGCAGCCCGAGCAGGGAGACCTCGAAGGAGCGGGTGGACAGGAAGGCGAGCGGGTCGTCCCAGCCCAGCAGCTTGCCGCCCCACTCGTTGACGATGCCGAACTGCGGGCTGAGCGCGATCTCCCACACGAAGGCGACGGCCACCACGGGTGCGACGTACGGCAGCAGCATCGCGCCGCGCAGCAGGCCGCGTCCGCGGAAGGGCCTGCGCAGCGCGAGCGCCGCGACCAGTCCGAGGGCGACGGATCCGGCGGTGGCTCCGACCGTGTACAGCAGGGTCGTCCACAGGCTGGTCCAGAAGCCGGGCGAGGTGAAGACGCCGGCGAAGTTGTCCAGCGTCCAGTTGCCGAACAGGCTCATGCCCTGGATGTCCACCAGCCGGGCCCGTTGGAAGGCCAGCAGCACCGTCCACAGGATCGGCAGCACGACGACCACGAGGACGACGAGGAAGGTGGGCGTCACGAAGGCCAGCCCCGCGCGGTTCTCCCGCGCCGCGCCGGTCGGCAGGCGACGGCGCTTCGGCGGCTGCGCGGCGTCCGCGCCGCCGTCCCGCGGTGGGGGTTCGGGCGGGCGCGTACCGGCGGAAGCGGCGTCGGGCGGGGTGGGGGACGTGGTGCTCATCGCAGGGACCTCCGCAGTGCGCCGACTTCCTCGTTGGCCTCGCGTGCGGCCTCGTCGCCCGAGGTGGGGCCGCTGGTCATCTCGCCGACGGCCTTGGCGACGGGCAGCTCGCCGTTGGTGGCGCCGACCAGGGCGCCCTCGCCCTCCGCGATGCCCCAGCGGCGCATGTGGCTCACGCCGTCCGCCAGCTCGTCCAGCAGCTCGTCGGGGTAGATCTCGTTCAGGGGCTTGCGGTGGGTGGCCTCGACCCCCAGGCGGCTGCTCTTCCAGGCGCGGGTGTACTTGTCCGGTTCGTCGGCGGTGCCGTGGCGGACGGGGATCTTCCCCTCGGGGGCCATGCCGAACCAGTCCTCGTATCCGGCGCCCATCATGTACTCGATGAAGTCGCGGGAGGCCTTGGTCTCGGCGGTCCTGGTCACCGTCCAGGACGTGATCTCGCCGAACTGCCCGGCGCTCCGGGCGTCCGGGCCCTTGATCGCGGTGGTGATCCCGCTGTTCTTCGCCAGGAAGGCGGGGTCCTTCTCGCACTGGCGGCAGCTCGGCCGGGCGTCGGCACGCTCCCCGGTCAGCTCGTCCAGCAGGAAGGAGGACCACATCAGCATCGGGGAGCGGCCCGCGAAGTAGGTGGCGCGGGTCGAGTCCAGCGTCTGGGTGCCCGCCGGGCCGTGGTCGCGGGCGAGGGTGCGGTATGTGGCGAAGGCGCGGCGGCACGAGGGCGAGTCCAGCGCCACGTCCTTGCCGTCTTCGCCGTCCTGCTCGTCGATCAGGCGGCAGCCGTTGGCCAGCGCCATGTTCTCGAAGCTCTGCTGGGTGAAGACGTCTCCGGGGTCGGTGGCCAGTGAGATGCCGTCCCTCTCCCCCTCGTCCAGCGTCCTGGCCGCCTTCCGCAGCCGGCCGTAGGTGGTGGGCGCGGGCAGCTTCGCCTCCCGGAAGAGGTCCTTGCGGTAGACGAGGAGTTGCAGCCAGGCGTCGGAGGGGACGGTCAGCCGTTTCTTCCCGTCGGCGGTCAGCTTCAGCGCGTTGGCGTCGAAGGTGCCGGCGCCGAGGTCCTTGACGATCTGCGCGGGCATGTCGGTGTTGAGCAGGTCGTTGCCGTACATCTGCCAGACCTGGCCCAGTGGCAGCGCGGCGATCACGTCGGGGAGGTCGCCTGCGGCGGCTGCCGACATGATCAGCTGCGGCAGTTGGGCCTCGTCGACGCCGACGAGGTCGACCTGGACGCCGCTGCGCTTCTCGTAGCGGGCGACGACCTTCTTGGTCGCGGCCATCCGTGCGGGCAGGTTCTCCAGCGTCCACACCGTTATCTTTTTGTCCGGTTTATCCGGTCCCGCCTCGGCGCTGCCGGAGCAACCCGCCAGGAGACTCACCCCGAGCATTCCGGCGAGCCCGGCCGCGGTCACTCTCGACCGCCGCGTCCACTTCCCCATGCCTCACCCTCGGTTCCGACTTTCGCTTGTCAGTTCCGCATCTCAGCACCAGTTCTGCCTGTTTACAAGACGTAACTCTGATGTATCTTCGACGAAACTGCTGAAGTCACGGCGTTCGGAGTCCCCTGTGGAGCGAGTTGTCCAGTTCACCGGCCCGCGCACGGTCGAGGTGGCCGAGCACGAGCGCGAGCCGCTGCCCCCCGGCCACCTGCGGGTCCGCACCCGCTATTCGGGCATATCGGCCGGAACGGAACTTACCGCCTACAGGGGTACCAATCCCTATCTGACGCGGACCTGGGACCCGGAATCCCGACTCTTCAGGGACGACGCGGCCGGCATCTCCTACCCGGTCGTGGGGTGGGGCTACTCCGAGGTCGGCGAGGTCGTCGAGGTCTCCCCCGAGCTGACCGACGCACCCGGCATCCCGCAGGCGGGCGACCTGGCCTGGGGCATCTGGGGCCACCGCAGCGAAGGCATCGTCCCCGCCGCACGCATGGCGGGCCACCGGCTGCCGGACGGACTCGACCCGCTGGCCGGTGCGTTCGCCCGCGTCGGCGCCATCGCCTACAACGCCGTCCTCAGCGCGGACATCCACCTCGGCGAGGACATCGCCGTCTTCGGACAGGGCGTCATCGGGCTGCTGACCACCCGCCTCGCCCAGCTCAACGGCGCACGCGTCACAGCCGTCGACGCACTGGACGCACGGCTGGACCACGCGCGCGCACACGGCGCGACGACGGCACTGAACGCGCGGACCGACAGCGTCGCGGAGCGCCTCCGCGACGCCACCGAGGGGCGGGGCGCGGACGCCGCGATCGAGATCAGCGGCGCGTATCCCGCACTGCACGAGGCGCTGCGGTCGGTGGCGGTCGGCGGGCGGGTCGTCGCCGCCGGGTTCTACCAGGGCGACGGCGCCGGACTGCGGCTCGGGGACGAGTTCCACCACAACCGGGCCCAACTGGTGTGCTCCCAGATCGGGGGCGTCCCGCAGACGCTCGACGGCCGGTGGACCGTCGAGCGGTTGCAGCGCACCTTCCTGCGCCTGGTCGGGGAAGGCCGCGTGGACGTGGCGTCACTGGTGAGCCACGTGGTGCCCGTCGCCGAAGCGGCGCAGGCGTACGAACTGCTGGACGAGCGGCCCGCGGACGCCTTGCAGATGGTGCTCGCGTTCTGATCCCGCCCCGCCCCAGACACC
>NZ_JASKYT010000124.1:0-18599 GCF_041028275.1 Streptomyces sp. PU-14G | reverse complement strand
GTCCGGTGGTGGGCGGGGTGGGGCGCGGCCCTTGTCGCGGGGCGTTACCCGGTCGTAGCGTCGGCCGGGTATCCGTGATCGTTCCGCCCTCGGAGGCCCCGCCCATGACAGCGTTCGACGCGCACGATCCGCTGGGAATCGACGACCTGCTCAGCGACGAGGACCGCGCCGTGCGCGACACCGTGCGCTCCTGGGCCGCCGACCGTGTGCTGCCGCACGTCGCCGACTGGTATGAGCGCGGCGAACTCCCCGGCATCCGCGACCTCGCCCGCGAACTCGGCTCTCTCGGAGCCCTCGGCATGTCCCTGACCGGGTACGGGTGCGCGGGGGCCGGCGCCGTGCAGTACGGGCTGGCCTGTCTGGAGCTGGAGGCCGCCGACTCCGGCATCCGCTCCCTGGTCTCCGTCCAGGGCTCCCTCGCCATGTACGCCATCCACCGGTTCGGCAGCGAGGAGCAGAAACAGCACTGGCTGCCGTCCATGGCCTCCGGCGAGGTGATCGGCTGCTTCGGACTGACCGAACCCGACCACGGCTCCGACCCCGCCGGCATGCGGACGCACGCCGAACGCGACGGCTCCGACTGGGTGCTGAACGGGCGCAAGATGTGGATCACCAACGGCTCGGTCGCCGGGGTCGCCGTCGTGTGGGCCCGCACCGACGAGGGGATCCGCGGGTTCGTCGTGCCGACGGACACCCCCGGCTTCTCCGCGCCCGAGATCAAGCACAAGCTCTCCCTGCGCGCCTCGGTCACCAGCGAGCTCGTACTGGACGAGGTGCGGTTGCCGGCCGACGCCGTGCTGCCCGAGGCGCGCGGGCTGCGCGGTCCGCTGAGCTGCCTGAGCCACGCGCGGTACGGCATCGTGTGGGGCTCGATGGGTGCCGCCCGCGCCTGCTTCGACGCGGCGCTCGCGTACACGCGGGAGCGGGAGCAGTTCGGAAAGCCGCTCGCCGGATTCCAGCTCACCCAGGCCAAGCTGGCCGACATGGCCGTCGAACTCCACAAGGGCGTGCTGCTCGCCCACCACCTGGGGCGGCGGATGGACGCCGGGCGGCTGCGGCCCGAACAGATCAGCTTCGGGAAGCTGAACAACACCAGGGAAGCCATCGAGATCTGCCGGGTCGCGCGGACCCTGCTGGGGGCGAACGGGATCTCCATGGAGTATCCCGTGATGCGGCACAGCACCAACTTGGAGTCGGTGCTGACGTATGAGGGGACTGTGGAGATGCATCAGTTGGTGTTGGGGAAGGCGCTTACGGGGTTTGACGCGTTTCGGGGCTGACCTCTTGTGGGGCGGGCCCCCCATGTGCCCCCTTTTCATGGAGGCCGCCCACCTCTGAGGGTGTTGCCCTCTGTTTGGGGGGCTCCGCCCCCCAAGCCCCCGGGGCCTCGCCGGCCAGGCGTTGGGGCGGCTCCGCCCCCCAACTGCCCCCCGCTACGGGGGCTCCGCCCCCCTAGGGGCCCCCGTAGGGAGGAAACAGCTCCCTCTTGCGTGAGAGGCGGGTCGGCGACTTCGTGGAGAGACTCCGGGCACCCTCTATCTTTCGGGTGAAGTCCTCACGTCGGCCCCCCGCCACGGGCGGAACCCCTCGTTGGGCCCGGCGTGACTCACAACAGGACCTCGGCCCGCGACCGCCTGCGGGCCGAACAGCAACGACACAAGGCCTCCGAGAAGCGCCGCCGCACCGTCAAGGTCGCCGCGGCGGTGATCGGCGCGCTGGCGGTCGCCACGGGCGTCGGGGCGACCGTCGCCACCCAGAGCGGCGGCGACGACGAGCAGAAGAGCAGCCAGTCGGCGAAGCCGATCACCGTGGGCGACAAGGGCGCTCCGGCCAAGCTCACCGTCTACGAGGACTTCCGCTGCCCCGCGTGCGGCCAGTTCGAGAACACCTACCGGAGCACGATCAAGAGCTTGGAGAAGGCGGGCAAGCTCAGGGCCGAGTACCACCTGGTGGCGCTCATTGACCAGAACATGGGCGGCAGCGGCTCCAAGAAGGCGGCCAACGCGGCGGCCTGTGCCAAGGACCGGGGGAAGTTCGAGGCGTACCACGACGTGCTCTACCGCAACCAGCCCGCGGAGCAGGACGACGCGTTCGCGAGCACGAAGCGGCTGATCGAGCTGGCGAAGAAGGTCGAGGGGCTGGTCTCTCCGGCGTTCGAGGAGTGCGTGTCCTCGGGAAAGCACGACGCGTGGGTCAGCCGCTCCAGCGAGAGCTTCAGCGCCTCGGGGCATCAGGGAACGCCCACGATCCTGCTGGACGGCAAGAACATCTACGCCGACCAGTCGAATCCGCTGACACCGCAGAAGCTGAAGAAGATGGTGGAGCAGAAAAGCTAGGCGGACCGCAGGGCCACGGCGGCCGTTATGCAGCCGTTGTGCGGCCTGATTGCCCGGCGCGCCGCCGGGCACGGTAGCGTCGGGTGCGCCATGGAGACCCTTGCCTTTATCCCCAGTCCGTCGGCCGGCGAGATCCACCTCGGGCCGATCCCGCTGCGCGGCTACGCGCTCTGCATCATCGTCGGCGTCTTCGTCGCGGTCTGGCTCGGTGGGCGCCGGTGGGTCGCTCGGGGCGGGCGGCCAGGGACGGTCGCCGACATCGCCGTGTGGGCCGTGCCGTTCGGTCTGGTCGGCGGCCGGCTCTACCACGTCGTCACCGACTACCAGCTCTATTTCGGTGAGGGCCGCAACCCGGTGGACGCCCTCCGCATCTGGGACGGCGGCCTGGGGATCTGGGGCGCGATCGCGCTGGGCGCGCTGGGCGCGTGGATCGGCTGCCGCCGCCGCGGCATTCCGCTGCCCGCCTACGCGGACGCCGTGGCGCCGGGCATCGTGCTGGCGCAGGCGCTGGGCCGCTGGGGCAACTGGTTCAACCAGGAGCTGTTCGGGCGGCCGACCGACCTGCCGTGGGCGCTGGAGATCGACCCGGCGCACCGCCCTGTCGACACCCCCGACATGGCGACGTACCACCCGACGTTCCTCTACGAGTCGCTGTGGTGCGTCGGTGTGGCGCTCGTGGTGATCTGGGCGGACCGGCGGTTCAAGCTGGGGCACGGCAGGGCGTTCGCGCTGTATGTCGCGGCGTACACCGTGGGGCGGTTCTGGATCGAGTACATGCGGGTGGACGACGCCCACCACGTGCTGGGCATGCGCCTGAACAACTGGACGGCGATCGTCGTCTTCCTCGCCGCGGTCGCCTACATCGCCGTCTCGGCGAAGAAGCGGCCAGGGCGTGAGGAGATCGTCGAGCCGGGGGCCGACGAGGACGGCGGGAGCGCCGTGGGCGCTGCGGGCGCCGTGCCGCAGGACGGTCCGGCGGAGGACGTCCGCGAGCAGGATGCCGCCGGCAAGGACGCCCCGGGCAAGGACGCCCCGGGCAAGGGCGCCCCGGGCAAGGACGTCGCTGACGAGGACGCCGTCGATCTCGACAGGGCCGGCAAGGCCGGCAAGGCCGACAAGGCGGCAAGCTCCGCCGACAAGGCGGCCGACAGGCCGAAGGCCTGAGGCACGCTCCCCGGGGCGCGGCCCCCACGTCGGGCTGAGCCGCCACTCCACCGGGGGGTGCAGCCCCCAGCCCGGCACCGCAGGGCCGCCTGTCCGAATTGCATGGTTATGTATGCAATTCTCTGTGCGTGCTGTGGTTGATCGTCGTCCACTTCGCCGTCGCGTGCTGCGCCGGCCCTCTCGTGCGGTGGCTGGGGCCGCGCGCCTTCCTCGTGCTCGCGGCGGCACCCGCGAGCGCGGCCGTGTGGGCGGCCGTGCACTACGGCGACGTCTCGGGCGGAGGAGCGCTCAGCGAGCACACCGCCTGGGTCCCCTCCCTCGGCGTCGGCATCGCGCTGCGGTGTGACGCGCTCGCGCTGGAGATGGTGCTGGTCGCCGGGGGCATCGGCGCCCTGGTGATGGTCTACTGCGCGGGCTACTTCAGCGCGTACGCGCCGCGGCTGGGGTCCTTCGCGGGCGCCCTCACCGCCTTCGCCGGGGCCATGCTGGGGCTGATTCTGGCGGACGACCTGATCGTGCTGTACGTGCTGTGGGAGCTGACCAGCGTCTTCTCCTTCCTGCTCATCGGCCACGACTCGGCGCGCAGGACCAACCGGCGCGCCGCCTTGCAGGCGCTGCTGGTCACCACGGTCGGCGGGCTGGTGATGCTCGTCGGTTTCCTGATGCTCGGGCACGCCGGCGGCACCTACCGGATTTCGCGGCTGCTGGCGGACCCGCCCGGTGGCGGGGCGCTCGTCTCGGGCGGTGTGGTGCTGGTCCTGGTGGGGGCGCTGTCGAAGTCGGCGGTGTGGCCGTTCAGCTTCTGGCTGCCGGGGGCGATGGCCGCGCCCACACCGGTGTCCGCGTACCTGCACGCGGCGGCCATGGTCAAAGCGGGCGTCTATCTCATCGCGCGGCTCGCCCCCGGCTTCGCCGACGTGGTGCCCTGGCGGGCGCTGGTGCTCGCCTTGGGAAGTGTGACGATGCTGATCGGCGGCTGGCGGGCGCTGCGCGAGACGGACCTGAAGCGGCTGCTGGCCTTCGGCACCGTGAGCCAGCTGGGGTTCCTCACCCTGCTGGTCGGCGACGGCGACCGGAACGCCGAGCTGGCCGGCATCGCGATGATCCTGGCGCACGCGCTGTTCAAGGCGCCGCTCTTTCTCGTCGTCGGCGCCATCGACCACCACACGGGGTGCCGCGACATCGACCGGCTCTCGGGGCTGGGCCGTGCCCTGCCCGTGCTGTGCGGTGTCGCGGTGACGGCCGGGCTGTCGATGGCCGCCCTGCCGCCGCTGCTGGGGTTCGCCGCGAAGGAGGCCGCCGTCTCCGCGCTGCTGCAGGACGGCGCCGCGCACACCTGGACGCTGGCGGCCGTGATCGCCGGGTCGGCGCTGACCACCGCGTACACGCTGCGCTTTCTGTGGGGCGCTTTCGCCACCAAGGGCGGCTCCCCGCCGCTGCAACCGGTCACCGTGGAGAAGGGCACCAGGACGTCGGTGCCGCTGCTGGCGCCGCCCCTGCTGTGCGCGCTGGCCGGGCTCGTGCTCGGGCCCGCGGCGCCGTGGATCGACCCGCTGCTGGGCCGGTACGCCGACAACCTGCCCAGCGAGGGCGCCCCCTACCACTTGGCGCTGTGGCACGGTCTCGGTCCCGCGCTGGGGCTCTCGGCGCTGGCCTGGGTACTGGGCGCGGCCCTCTTCTGGGCCGGACGACCACTCGCCGAGCTGGGCGAACGGCTCTCCCAAGTCGACGGCGACCAGGTGTTCGCCCGCGCGCTGTGGGGTCTCGAAAGGCTCTCCCTGCAGGCCACGGGCGCCGTGCAGCGCGGCTCGCTCCCCGTCTACCTGGGCACCATCCTCGTCGTCCTGCTCGGCTTCGAGGGCGCGCAGCTGCTGGCCGACGGACCCTGGCAGCAGGCGGACGGGCTGCGCTGGTACGACTCGTTCCCGCAGCTCGTCGTGGCCGTCGGGGTCTGCTGCGTGGCGGTGCTCTGTGTCGTCGCGCGGCAGCGGATGAAGGCGGCCGTGCTCGCCGGCGTCACTGGGTACGGCGCCGGGCTCCTGTACGTGCTGCACGGCGCACCCGATCTGGCGCTGACGCAGTTCGCCGTCGAGACGGTGTCGCTGACGGTGTTCGTGCTGGTGCTGCGCAGGCTGCCGGCCCGCTTCCCCGACGGCCACCGGACCTGGCGGGTGCGGCGCGGCGTCCAACTGGTGATCTCCGTCGCCGCCGGCGGGCTCGTCGCCGGGCTCATCCACCTCTCCCTCGCGGCCAGGACAGGGCCGCCCTCGGGCCCCGCGCTGCTGAGCGCGACCGCCCACGAGGACGTCAAGAACGTGGTGGCGACCACCCTGGTGGACCTGCGGGCCTGGGACACGATGGGCGAGTCCGCCGTGCTCGCGGTCGCCGCCGTCGGCGTCACCAGCCTGGTCTACCTGCGCCGCCGCGCCCGCGTGCCCGTCGCCCAGCCGGTGCCAGGATCCGAGGGCCCCGGCGGCGGGCCCGCACCCTCTTCTCCGGTCGCGGGCCCCGGCAGACCGTCCGTCGGTCCGCTGCGTGCCCCGGGGTCCGCGAGCGTCGCCCTCGACCAGTCGGCCGGGGCCGCGGGTACGTCCGGTGCGGACAAGCCCGCCGCGGGCCGCTGGGACGCGTGGAAGCAGCCCGTCAGGATCGGCGTCCGACCCTCCCGCGGCTCGCCGGTCGCCCCGCGCCGCACCTGGCTGGCGGCCAGCTCCACCCTCGCCCCCGAGGGGCGTTCCGTGATGTTCGAGGTGGTGGCGCGGCTGGTCTTCCACCCGATCCTGGTGCTCTCCCTCTACCTGCTCTTCTCCGCCGAGAACCTGCCGGGCGGCGGCTTCACCGCCGGGCTCGTCGCCGGGCTCGCGCTGGCCGTGCGGTACCTGGCAGGGGGGCGCCTGGAGCTGGCGGCGGCGGCACCCGTGGACCCCGGCTTCCTGCTCGGTCTCGGGTTGCTCCTGGTCACCGGCACGGGGCTGGCGGGGCTCTGGCTCGGCGGCAGCGTGCTGGAGTCGGGCAAGGTCACCGGCGCGCTGTGGCTGGTGGGCCACTTCCACGCCGCCAGCCCCGTCCTCTTCGACACCGGCGTCTACCTGCTCGTCCTCGGCGTCGTCCTGGACGTCCTGCGCAGCCTCGGGTCCGAGATCGACCGCCGCATGGAGCGCGAGCGTGCCCGCCGCGAGGCGGACCGCACCACCAAGGAGAGCGGCTCATGACGGGGACGCTCGCCCTGGTGTGCTGCGGCGGTGTGCTGTTCGCCTCCGGTACGGCGCTGCTGATGGCCCGCCCGCTCACCCGCATCCTGCTCGGCATCGTGCTGATCGGCAACGGCGTCAACCTCCTGGTCCTGGCCACCTCGGGGGCCGCGGGCCGCGCCGCGCTGCTCTACCCGGGCTCGGACCCGGGGCGGGTGGCCGACCCGCTGCCGCAGGCGTTCATCCTCACCGCCATCGTCATCACCCTCGCCGTCACCGCCTTCCTGGTGACCATGGCCTACCGCTCCTGGCAGCACTCGGGCAACGACGACGTCCCCGACGACATCGAGGACATCCGCGTCGTGCGCCGCGCCACCTACGCCGAGGAGCGCGAGCGGCTGCGCGCCGCCTACCGCAAGCGCCGCCACGAGTACCGGGCGCTGGCCCGCGGTGAGGAGGAGCGGGAGGCCCGCGAGCACAGCGCCTACCAGCGGCTGGGCACGGCCCGCGACCGCTACCGGGAGATGCGCAGGCGGGCCCGCGCCGACGCCCGCGTCTTCCGCGCCCGCCAGGCCCGCGCCGAGGAGACGGCGGAGGAGATCGAAGGGGAGGACGACCCGTGGCAGACCATCCTGGGCGCCGACCGGTGAGCGCCGAGCGGCGCCCGCCAGCGGCCCGCCCCGGCACGGAGCCCGGCACGGAACCCGTCACGGAGCCCGGCGCGGAGGGCGGGCGGTGAGCGGCGGGGGCCAGCCGGCGGACGCGGCGGCCGTGATGTCGGCGCTGGTGCCGCTGCCGGTGATCCTGCCGCTGTGCGCGGCCGGGCTGAAGCTGGCGATCGGGGCGCGCCTGGAGCGGTTGCAGCGCTTCCTCAGCGCCGGTGTGCTGGCCGCGGTGCTCGTCGTCTCGCTGGTGCTGCTGGTGGCCGCGGACCGGCACGGGCCGCAGGTGATGTTCGCGGGCGGCTGGGCGCCGCCGGTGGGCATCGTGCTGGTCGCCGACCGGCTCTCCGCGCTGATGCTGGTCATCTCCTCCGCGGTGACGCTGTGCGTGCTCGTCTACTCCGTGGGCCAGGGCATGGCCGACAACGACGAGGTGACGCCGCTGTCCGTCTTCCACCCCTCCTACCTGGTGCTGGTCGCGGGGGTCTCGGACACGTTCCTGGCCGGGGACCTGTTCAACCTGTACGTCGGCTTCGAGCTGATGCTGACCGCCAGCTATGTGCTGATGACCATCGGCGGCACCCTGGCGCGGATCCGCGCGGGCGCCACGTACGCGGTCGTCTCGCTGCTGTCGTCCATGCTGTTCCTGGCCGCCGTCGCCATGGTCTACGCCGCGACGGGCACGGTCACCATGGCGCAACTGCCCGCGCGTCTGGACGCGTTGCCCGACGGGGTCGGCATGCTCATCCAGATCGCCCTGCTGGGGGTGTTCGCCATCAAGGCCGCCGTCTTCCCGATGGCCGCCTGGCTGCCCGACTCGTATCCGACGGCCCCGGCCCCGGTGACGGCCGTCTTCGCCGGGCTGCTGACCAAGGTGGGCGTCTACGCCATACTCCGCACCCAGACCCTGCTCTTCCCGGGGCACCGCATCGGCGACGTCCTGATGGCGCTGGCGCTGCTGTCGCTGCTGGTGGGCATTCTCGGGGCCGTCGCCCAGACGGACCTCAAGCGGCTGCTGTCCTTCACCCTCATCAGCCACATGGGCTACATGGTCTTCGGGATCGGGCTGGCCACCCACGGCGGCATCTCAGGCGCCGTCTTCTACGTCGCCCACCACATCACCGTGCAGACCACCCTCTTCCTCGTCGCCGGGCTGGTCGAACGCCGCAGCGGCACGACGGACCTGCAGAGCCTCGGCGGCCTGGCACGGCTCTCCCCGCTGCTGGGCGTGATGTTCTTCGTCCCCGCGATGAACCTGGCCGGCATCCCGCCGCTCTCCGGCTTCCTCGGCAAGCTCGGGCTGCTGCGCGCCGGGATCGATGACGGCGGAGCCCTGGCCTACGTGCTGGTCGGCGGCGGCACGGCCACCAGCCTGCTCACCCTGTACGCGCTCACCAAGGCCTGGAACCTGGCCTTCTGGCGCGCCCCCACCCCCGAGATGTGCGCCGCGGGAACGGTGCTGGAGGACACCGAGGCGGACAGCGACGACGAGGAGGGAGACGAGGACGACGCCCGGGCAGCCTCCGGCCGGAACGCCCGCTCCGCGGCCCCGCACGCGGGCCTGGACCGCTGGGAGCCGGCACCGGTGCGGCGCCGGGGAGCGGCCACGTTCGGCGGCCAGGAGATCACCACGAGTGCCACGCTGCCGCTCAGCATGACCGCCGCCACCGTCGCCCTGGTGCTCTTCGGGCTCGCCTTCACCGTCCTCGCCGGCCCCCTGTTCTCCCTGACCGACCGCGCCGCGGACGAACTCATCGCGCGGACCCCCTACGTTCAGGCGGTGACCCGCTGATGACCTCACCCCAGCGCCTGCCCGAGGCCAGCAGGCTGCGCGCCACCCAGTGGCCCATGGTGCTCGGCCTGACCCTGCTGTGGATGCTGCTGTGGGGCACCCCGACGCCCGCCAACATCGTGACCGGCGTGCTCGTCGCGCTCTTCGTGGTGCTCGTCTTCCCGCTGCCGCCCATCGAGAAGCAGGCGCGCCCGCACCCGCTGGGCATCGTGCGGTTCACCGCGCGCTTCGCCCTGGACCTCGTCGTCGCCAGCTGGCGGGTCAACCGCTACCTCCTGGCCCCCAGCCGCCCGCGCTGCGCCGTGCTCGGCGTCATGATGCGCTGCCCCGGCGACCTGATGCTGACGGCGACCGCCGTGTGCGTCACCGCCGTGCCCGGCAGCACCGTCCTGGAGGTGGACCGCCGCTCGGGCACCCTCTACCTCCACGTGATGGGCGGCGAGCGCAAGGACGAACGGGACCGCGCCAGGCGTGACGCGCTGCGCCTGGAGACCCGCGTCGTGCGGGCCTTCGGCACCCGCGCCGACATCGACGCGATCCGCGCCTCCGAGAGCGCGCAGGAGCTGTTCGGACGGTGGCGATGACGGCGACGGCACACGAGGCGATCGCCACCGTCATCGCGGGGCTGCTGCTGGCCGCAGGGCTGATGGTGACCCTGCGCATGGTCCTGGGCCCCTCCACGCTGGACCGCGCGGTCGCCCTCGACGCGCTGGTGGCCGTCGTCATGGCGGGTATCGGCCTCCAGACGGCCGTCCGCGGCAACGCCTTCTACCTGCCCGTCCTGCTGGTGCTCTCCTTCCTCGGCTTCACGGGTTCCGTCGGTGTCGCCCGCTTCATGGCGCTGCGGGACGAGGCGGGAACCGGGGACGTGGACGAGAGCCAGGACACGGGCGAGGAGGGCAACGGCGAGGAGGACAACGGCCGGGCAGGCGACGCCGGTCCGGCCGAGGGGACCGGGCGGCGGCCCGGCCAGGGGCCCGGGGAGGCGCGGTGAACTGGACCGCCGTGGCGGACGTCGCGGGCGCGGTGTTCATGCTGGCGGGCGGCGTGCTCTGCCTCCTGGCCGGCATCGGGCTGCTGCGCCTGCCCGACGTGCTCACCAGGATGCACGCCGCGACCAAGCCGCAGTCCTTCGGCCTGCTGCTCGTGCTCGTCGGCTCGGGCCTGTGGCTGCGCAGCCTGATCGACCTGGGCATCCTCCTGCTCGTCGGCCTCTTCCAGCTGGCGACCTCCCCGGTGGCCGCGCACATGGTCGGCCGCGCCGCCTACCGGACGGGCCGCATGGACAGCGAGGACATCGTGCTCGACGAGCTGGAGGAGGCGCTACAGCGGGCCGCCACCGAGGGCGAGGGAGAAAACCGCAGGTGAGCGGGGTAAGTACGGCCTTCCTTGCTGGCAGGCCGACGGTTTTCGTGCCTACTCTTCGAGAGTCGGCGCACGTAAGGCGCAGGCACCGCTCACCGTGAAGGAGCCGTACCGGCCATGTCCGAAGCCGGAGTCTCAGACCCGACACACGTCGCCCACCGCGACAACCACACCCACCGCGACGTCAACGGAGGCTGGCTGCGCCCCGCCGTCTTCGGCGCGATGGACGGTCTGGTCTCCAACCTGGGTCTGATGACCGGCGTGGCCGGAAGCTCGGCCGCACCGCAGACCATCGTCATCTCCGGCCTCGCGGGCCTGGCGGCCGGTGCCTTCTCGATGGCCGCGGGCGAGTACACCTCCGTCGCCTCGCAGCGGGAGCTCGTCCAGGCCGAACTGGAGGTCGAACGCAGGGAGCTGCGGCGCAGCCCCGACGAGGAGATCAAGGAACTGGCCGCGCTGTACGAGGCGCGCGGCGTGGACGCCGATCTCGCGTTGCAGGTCGCCCAGCAGCTGCACCGCGATCCCGAACAGGCGCTGGAGATACACGCCCGGGAGGAACTGGGCGTCGACCCCGCCGACCTGCCCTCGCCGACCGTCGCCGCGGTCTCCTCCTTCTTCTCCTTCTCGCTGGGTGCCGTCCTGCCCGTCCTCCCGTACCTGTTCGGCACCACCGCGCTGTGGCCCGCCGTCGTGCTGGCCCTCCTCGGCCTGTTCGCCTGCGGCGCGGTCGTCGCGCGGGTCACCGCCCGCCCCTGGTGGTTCAGCGGCCTGCGCCAGCTCGGCCTCGGCGCCGCCGCCGCGGGCGTCACCTACGGTCTGGGCGCGCTGTTCGGGGTCGCGGTCGGCTGACGCGGCCCCCGGGCCGCGCGCCGACCCCCGGCCCCGGCCACCTCACCGGGCCCCGTTCCGCGGGGAGCCGCAGGAGCGGCGGGCCAGCGCCAGGGTGCGCCGCGCCCCCGCGACCACCGCCGCGTCGACGAAGCGGCCGTCGGCCAGCGCGAGGGCGCCCGCCTCGTCCTCGGCGGCTGACACGATCTCCTCCGCCGCTTCGACCTGAGCGGGCGAGGGGCGGTATGCGGCCTCGATGACGGGCAGTTGACGCGGGTGGATGGCGGTACGGCCCAGGAAGCCGAGTGCGCGGCCCTCGGCGCAGTCGCGGGCCAGCCCCTCGGTGTCCCGCACGTCGGGGTAGACCGACTGGGGCGGCGGCGCCAGCCCGGCGGCGCGCGCGGCGACGACGGCCCGGCCCCGCGCGTAGCCGAGCCCGCCGGGCCCGACGCCCAGGTCGGCGCGGAGATCGGCCTCGCCGAGTGCCAGGCCCCGCACCGCCCCGTGCCCCGTGGCGATCTCGAAGGCGCGCTCGATGCCGAGCGCGGACTCGAGCAGCGGGTACAGCGGCGGCGTGTGCGTACCGGTGCGCGCCCACCCGGCCGCGCGCCGCAGGTCGCCGGGGCTCGTCACCTTCGGCAGCCGGAGCCCGGCGAGCCCCGGCAGGTGGGCGAGCGTGCGGATGTCGTCCGCGGCCAGCGGCCCGTCCAGCGCGTTGACCCGTACGTGGACGGGCACGGGCCCCGGCGGGCCCTGTGCCAGCAGTTCGGCGGTCGCCGCGCGCGCGTACGCCTTCCGCTCCGGCGCGACGGCGTCCTCCAGGTCGACGAGGACCACGTCGGCGCCCGAACGCAGTGCCTTGGCGACGACGTCGGGCCGGTCACCGGGTACGTAGAGCCAGGTGAGCCAGGTCAGGAAGGTGTCGGCGGCGGCCGGGTGCGGGCGGCCCGGGGTTGCCGTGGAGGAGGCGTTCACCGCACCACACCCGCCTCGCGCAGCGCCGCTATCTCCTCCTCGCTCAGGCCGAGGCCGCCGAGCACGGCGTCGGTGTCGGCGCCGTGCCGCCGCCCCGCCCAGCGGATCGCGCCGGGCGTCTCCGACAGCCGGAAGAGGACGTTCTGCATCCGCACCGTCCCGAGTTCGTCGTCCTCGACGCAGGTGATCGAGTCGAGGGCCCGGTACTGCGGGTCGGCCATCACGTCGCGCACGTCGTAGACGGGCGCGACAGCCGCCTGCGCGTTCTCGAAGGCGCTCACGACCTCGTCCCTGGTGTGGCGGGCCACCCAGCCGCCGACCGCCTCGTCCAGCTCGGCGGCGTGTTCGGCGCGTCCGGCACCCGTCGCGAACCAGGGCTCGTCCAGGAACTCGGGGCGCCCCACCAGCCGCAGCACGCGCTCGGCCACCGACTGCGCGGAGGTGGAGACGGCCACCCAGCGGCCGTCGGCCGTGCGGTAGGTGTTGCGCGGCGCGTTGTTGGCCGAACGGTTGCCGGTGCGCGGCTGGACGTAGCCGAGCTGGTCGTACCAGAGCGGCTGCGGTCCCAGGACCGTCAGCATCGGCTCGATGATGGCCATGTCCACCACCTGGCCGCGCCCGGTGTGCGCGCGTCCCGCCAGCGCCGTCATGACGGCGTACGCCGTCGACAGCGCCGCGATGGAGTCGGCGAGCCCGAACGGCGGCAGTGTCGGCGGCCCGTCGGGTTCGCCGGTGACGGCGGCGAAGCCGCTCATCGCCTCGGCGAGGGTGCCGAAGCCGGGCCGGTGCGCGTACGGGCCGCGCTGCCCGAACCCGGTCACCCGCGCCAGCACGAGACGCGGGTTGGCCTCGGACAGCGCGTCCCAGCCCAGGCCCCACCGCTCCAGGGTGCCGGGGCGGAAGTTCTCGATGACGACGTCGGCGTCCGCGGCGAGCTTCAGCAGCACCTCGCGTCCCCGCGGGGAGGACAGGTCGAGTGTGACGGTGCGCTTGTTGCGGCCCAGCAGCTTCCACCACAGGCCGACCCCGTCCTTGCTGGGGCCGTGCCCCCGCGACGGGTCCGGCTTGTGCGGGTGCTCCACCTTGACGACCTCGGCGCCGAAGTCGCCGAGCATGGTCGCGGCGAGCGGTCCTGCGAAGAGGGTGGCGAGGTCGAGCACGCGCAGGCCGCGCAGCGGGGCCTCGGTCCCGGGCGACGCCTCGGTCCCGGGCGAAGGGGCCTCGGCCGGAGGGATCACGGGCGACGGAGCCTGGGCCGATGGGATCGCGGGCGAAGGGGCCGAAGGGGCTTCGGACGAAGGGGTCTCGTTCATGACGTGGCGTCTCCTGTGGCGTCGGGGGACGAGAGGGACCGGGGGGCGGCGGCGAGCGCGTGGGTACGGGCCGCCAGCGCGTCGAAGCCCGCGCCGTTCATGCCGCCCACGCTCGTCGCCAGGCGGTTCTTCAGCGGCGCCGTCCAGCGGGCGGGGAGGGCTCCCGGCGATCCGGCGAGCAGCCCCGTCAGGGAACCGGCGCTCGCGCCATTGGAGTCGGTGTCCCAGCCGCCGGAGACGACCCGGCACACGGCGCCTTCGAAGTCGCCCCGCGCGTGGGTCAACGCGGCGGCCAGCAGCGCCGCGTTGGGCAGCACGTGGACCCAGTGGTGGCCCCCGTACGCCGCGTGCAGCCCGTCCACCACGTGCGCGAAGCCCGCAGGGGAGTCGTCGGGCGCCTCGTGTGCCGCGGCCATGCCCGTGCGGACGGCGGTCGCGTACCGCGACGCCGGCGGGACGACGGACAGCCCCGCCTCCAGGCACCCCTCCGCCGTCGCCTCCGCTCCGAGGCCCGCCGCGTGGGCGAGCGCCGCGGCGACGAACATCGCGCCGTAGACGCCGTTCGCCGTGTGGGTCAGTACGGCGTCCCGCCAGGCCGCCTCGGCGGCGGCGGCCGGGTCGCCCGGGTGGGTCCAGCCGAAGACGTCGGCGCGGATCTGGGCGCCGATCCACTCGCGGAACGGGTTGCGGTACGCGCCGGTGAGCGGCGGCTCGACGCCGGCCAGCAGGTTGCGGTACGCCACCCGCTCGGCCGTGAACGTGCGCCCCGCGGGCAGCTCGTCCAGCCACAGCCGCGCCACGTCCCCCGTGGTGAAGCCGTGCCCGTACCGCTCCAGCAGCAGCACGCCGAGCAGCGGGTAGTTGAGGTCGTCGTCCTCGGGCGCTCCGTCGATGTTCTCGGCGAGCGAGTTCGCGGCGGAGCGGCGGTTCCACGGGTGCGCGGCGGCGGTTTCCGCGTCGAGGCCGCGCTCGGTGAACCAGCCGGACAGCGGCCAGTTGCCGGTGGCCTTGGCCAGCGCCCTGATGCCCTGGAGCGTCACCTTCTCCACCGGCTTGCCCAGCACGCATCCGGCCGCACGGCCCAGCCAGGCGGCGTGCAGCCGCTCCGCGTGCCCGGGGCGCACCCGGTGGCGTTCGGTGGGCCAGCCCGGGCAGGCGGCGTGGATCGCGGCGAGACCGGTCGGCTCGTACGCGGCGGCAGGTGCCTCGACCGCCGCGAGCGCGTCCAGCAACTCCTCGGCGAGCGCGCGCAGTCGCGGGGAGGCGGGTTCGGCCGACGCACCGGCCCTGGTGGGGGCGAGGCGGCCTCCCGCCTCGCACCAGCGCCGCTCCACGTCCGTGACGTCCCGGCCGTCCTGCGCCGCCTGCCGCAGCTCGTGCCCGACCAGGTCCTCGGGCTGCACCCAGGTCAGCCGCACCGGGGCGTCTTCGCGGACAGCCGCCGCTCCGTCGTCGCGTCCCGGTGTCATCGCTCACCCGCCAGCGTCTCGAACGCCGCCTCGTGGGCGCGCCTGCGCTCCACGTCGCGCGCGTACACGTCGCGCGCCACGGCGGCCAGTGACAGCGCCGGGGCGCGCAGGTCCAGCCTGCTGGCCGCGGCGACCTGTTCGCTCCAATCGGCGGGCACGGCCGCCTCGCCGTGCAGGGCGCCGACGATCGCGCCGCTCATGGAGGCGATGGAGTCGCAGTCGCGGCCGTAGTTGACGGAGCCGAGGACGGTGGCGCGGTAGTCGCCGCCGCCCACCAGCAGCATGCCCAGGGCGATCGGCAACTCCTCGATGGCGTGCAGCCGGGACGGGCGGCGGGCGCCCAGGGAGGGGCTGCGGTACTCGGGGCCCACGGTGTCGAACGGGGCGACGGCCTCCCGCAGCGGCGCCAGCGCGGCCTCCCAGTCGCCGTACCTGGCCGCCGTCTCGCACACGGCCTCGACGGCGGCGCGGGTGCCGTCCTTGGCGAGCCGCAGCGCCTCGGCGACGACCGTTTCCGGCGTGGCGCCGGGCCGGAACGCGGCGGCCACGGCGGCGGCGAACACCCCGGCCGCCTCCCGCCCGTACGAGGACTGGTGGGCGCCCGCCACATCGAGCGCCTCCGCGTAGGCGGCGTCCGGGTTGCCCGCGTTGACGGCGCCGAGCGGAGCCATGTACATCGCGGCGCCGCAGTTGACGATGTTGCCGACCCCCGCCTCGCGCGGGTCCACGTGCCCGTAGTGGACCCGCGCGACCAGCCACTTCTCCGCGAGGAAGATCCGCTGCAACAGCAGGGCCTCCGCCTCTAGTTCGGGTATCCAGCGCGGTTCGCCGATCAGGTCGGGCACCAGGTGGTCGGCCACGGCGTAGGCGTCCAGATGGTCGCGGACCTTCTCGTAGACGCGGACGAGGGCGTGCGTCATGAGGGTGTCGTCGGTGACGTGCCCGTCGCCCTTGTGGTACGGGGCGATGGGGCGGGCGGTGCGCCAGGCGTCCTTGTGGAACGGCTCGACGATGCCGCGGACGCGACCGCCGTGCCGCTCGGCGATCGCGGCGGGCGACCAGCCCTCGACGGGCCCGCCGAGCGCGTCGCCGACGGCGGCGCCGACCAGGCAGCCCACGGTCCGGTCGGTCAGGGAGAGCGTCGCGGCGGGTGCGGTGGGGGAGCTCATGGCTTCTGGGGTCCTTCCGGGGCGTGGTCTGGACGGGCGGTGACCGCACGGCGGTCGGTGGGCGCCGGGTGGTGCGCGGCCAGCCGGCCCGCCGTCTCCACCAGGTCGGCGCCCGCGAACTGGGGCAGCGCGCAGCCGGACAGCCTGCGGCAGCTCTCGCGCCAGGAGACGGGCACCGCGCGGGCCCCGCCGAGCGCGCCGGCCAGCGCCCCGGTCAGCGCGGGCGCCGAGTCGGCGACCCGGGAGAGGCACACGGCGGCCGGAACCGCCTCGCTCAGCCGGCCCTGGGCCGCGGTGGCTACCGCGAGCGCTACGGGCACCGTCTCGGCGGCGGCGATGCCGTAGCTGTAGACGTGGTCGACGATCTCGTGCTCCAACACGGGGGCCAGCGCGAACGCGCTGCCCGGCAGCCCGGCGCTCTCCTCGAGCGCCGCGCGCGCCAGCCGCAGGGCCGCCAGCGTGTTGCGGCGGATCTCGGTGCCGTCCGGGAGCTGGTCGAGCGCGGCTGCCACGCAGGCGTCCGTGGCGCCGCCCGCCAGTGCGACCGCGACGGCGGCGGCCATCGCGCGGGCGCCGTGCACCCCGTCGTCGTCCTGGGTGTAGCGGGCGTCGAACTCGGCAAGGCGGGCCGCCGCGGCGGGGTCGCCGGGGTGGACGACGGCCAGCACGGCGGCGCGCCCGCAGGCGGCGTCGTCGAAGTAGTGCGGGTTGTCGTGCCCGGTGGCCGGGGGCCGCAGCCCGGCGGCGAGGTTGCCAAGACCCGCCCGTACGGAGATGCGGGCGCGCAGCGGGATCTGCGCCGACTCGATCTCCTCGGCCCGCTCGGCAGCCGCCGCCACCTCGTCGGCCAGCGCGTTCCACGCCAGAGTCAGCGCGGCGCGCACCCGCTGGTCGGGCGCCAGGTCGCTGTGCGCCGCCGGGTCGGCGGACAGGACGGCGAACGCGGTGAAGGCGGCCCACTCGGCGTCGTCGGAAGGGCCCAGGCGCAGCGGTTCGGGCGGCTGGTTGAGCGCGATGGGCACCGGCAGGGTGGTGGTGGCGTTCTGTTCGGCGAAGGTGTCCAGCTCGCGGGTCAGCCGGCGGGTCCAGTCCGGCAGCCGGGCGGCGCGGTGCCGCCCCGAGGGCCAGCCGGCCGCGTCCCCCGCGGCCAGCCCCAGCAGCAGGCCCTCGATCCTGTCCGCGCCCTCGCCGCCGGACGGGTGGGCGTTCGCGGGCGCGGTGGTGGTGGTGCTCATGAGGCGTCCCGCGCCGCGTCGGAGGGGGCGAGATGGCCGCCTGCGGCGCCCACGAGCCGGTCGGCGATCTCGCGTACGTGCCGCCCCGCCATGGCGGGCAGACAGCTGCCCCGCACGGGGCGGATCGCGGACGACCACCGTTCGGGGATCGCCGCCTGCCCGCGCAGCGCCCCGGCGAGCGCGCCGGCGACTGCGGCGGTGGTGTCGGCGTCGCGGCCCATGTTGACGGCGGTGAGCACCGCGTGGGTGAAGTCACCGCGCGCCGCGGTGAACGCGCCGAACGCCAGCCCGATCGCCTCGGGCGCCAGGTCCGTCCACGGGTAGCCGCCGATGACGACGGACGAGCGCACGGCCCGCTCGACGCTCAGCCGCGTCGCGTCGGGCCGCAGCGGCGCACGGCGCGCGGCCGAGACGGCGCGCTGGAGGGAGCGGGAGGTCCAGGAGTTCTCCGGGATCACCGACAGCGCCGCCTGCACGGCGGCGCCGGGGCTGTCGCTCACCATGGCCGCCGCGACGCCCGCGGCCACCGCACGGCCGCCGTAGATGCCCTCGCCCTCGTGGCTGACGGTGCCGTCGATGGCCACCAGCCGCGCGGCTTCGGCGGGCCGCCCCGCGGCGAACACCCCGAACGGCGCGGCCCGCATGGCCAGCCCGTCGCTCCAGGCGTGCCGGTGCTGCGCCGAGATGGGCGCCGCCAGGCCCCGGCGCAGGTTCTCCAGCGTGCCGCGCTCGCTGAAGCCCGCACCGCGGAAGGAACCCTCGTCCAGATCGGCGATCCACCGGTGCCAGGCCGCCTCCACGTGTTCCACGGTGAGCGCCGAGCCGTGCTCGGCCAGCAGCAGTCCGGAGAAGATGGCGTACTCGGTGTCGTCCGTGCCGGCCGGGTCGTCGCTGACGAACCCTTCGATACGGCCCCACCTCTCGCGGATCTGCGACGGTTTCATGTTCTCGGCGGGCGCTCCGAGGGCGTCCCCCACGGCGAGCCCCACCATCGCGCCCCTGGCGCGGTCGGTCGGAGAGGGGGACAGGGCGCGGGAAGCGAGGCTCGTGGAGGAGGCGGGTGCGGAGGCGGGTGCGGAGGCGGGTGCGGAGGCGGGCGC
>NZ_JASKYT010000123.1:0-18453 GCF_041028275.1 Streptomyces sp. PU-14G | reverse complement strand
GTACGGCCGCGTGGCGGGCGCGGGCGTTGCGCCGTTGGGCGGGCCCGGGTTGCGCCGCGTCGCGAGGGCGCGTGACATGGCGGTGAGGGCCCGGCCACCGCACCCGGCCCCTCAGGCCCCGCCCGCTCCTGCCGGACCGAAGTCCCGCCCCGAGCCCGTGACCGCCCGCGATGCCCCGCGCGACCAAAGGACGCCGCATGACACCTCTCCAGCTCGTCGCCCGACCGCTCCTCGGCACCTTCTTCGTCAGCGCGGGGGTCGAAACGCTCGGCGAACCCGAGCCCCGCGCCGAGATGGCCGGACCCTTCCTGGCGAAGCTGCGCGAGAAGGCGCCCGGGCTGCCGGACGACGACGTGCTGCTCGTCCGGGTGAACGCGGCGGTTCAGGTGGCGGCCGGTGCGCTGCTGACCGTCGGGCGCCTCCCGCGGGTCGCCTCGCTCGCGCTGGCCGCCTCCCTGGTGCCCACGACCCTGGCGGGGCACCCCTTCTGGGAGCACGAGGACGCCGGGCAGCGCGCCGCCCAGCGCACGCAGCTCGCCAAGAACGGCGCCGTGCTGGGCGGCCTGGTGGCCGTGATCAGCGACGCGGGGCACCAGGCGCGTATCCACGCGCTGCGGGCCCGCGCCCGGCACCGCCGCCCCTGCCCCGTCAGTGCGGCGAAGAACTCCATGCCGACGAAGAAACCCATGCCTGCGAAGAACTCCATGCCGACGAAGAACTCCCTGAAGAAGGCCAGGCAGACCCTCAGCCAGAAGGGGTCGTCTCTCTCCCCCAAGTGAGCCGCGCCGCCCGCGCGCGGCGGACCGCGCGGCGCCTTCTCAGTGGCCTGCCGCCCGCAGGACGCGGTCGGCGGCGTGCACCGAGTCCACCAGGGGGTGGAGGGCCAGCGCGCGCAGCGCGGCGCGCCGGGAGCCGTCAGAGGCCGCCTCGATCGCGGCGCGTTCGACCGCTTTGAGCTGCAACATCAAGCCGAGCTGGTCGGGGGCGACGGGTCCTGCGGCCAGGGGGTGGGCGCCGCCCGCGTCGACCACGCAGGGGACCTCCACCACCGCGTCGTCGTCGATCCCGGGCACGGCGCCGCGGTTGCGGACGTCGAGGATGAGACGGGTGCGCTCGTTGCGGGCGATGGCCCGCATCAGGGCGAGGGCGACGCGGTCGTAGCCGCCGCCGTCCAGGTCGCAGCTGTCGCGTTCCCAGCCGCCGGAGGCCTGCCGGCTCTCGGCCATGTAGGTCTCCTCGCGCTCGCGGCGGGTGGCCTCCCACGCGGCGAACGCCCCTCCGCTCCCGGTGCCGGACGCCCGCGCGTAGAAGCCGTCCTGCTGCTGTGCCAGGAACTCGCCCCGGGTGGCGTCCGCTTCCTGGATCGCCGCCAGCGCTTCCCTGTGGTGGTAGTAGTAGTGCAGGTACTCGTTGGGCAGGGCGCCGAGCGCGCGCAGCCACTCCGCGCCGAACAGCTTGCCCTCCTCGAAGGAGCCCAGCGCGTCGGTGTCCGCGAGCAGCGCGGGCAGCCGGTCGGTGCCGTCGACGACGAGGCGGCGCAGCCATCCGAGGTGGTTGAGGCCCACGTAGTCGTAGTCGGCGCGGTCGGGGTCCGCGCCCGCGGCGCGCGCGGCGCGGCGGCACAGGCCGACGGGCGAGTCGCAGATGCCGATGACGCGGTCGCCCAGCACCCGGCTCATGGCCTCGGTGACCATGCCGGCGGGGTTGGTGAAGTTGATGACCCAGGCGTGCGGGGCGAGGGCGGCGACGCGCTCGGCGATACGGGTGGCCACGGGCACGGTGCGCAGCCCGTAGAGCACCCCGCCCGCGCCGACCGTCTCCTGCCCGAGCAGCCCCTCGGCGAGGGGGAGGCGCTCGTCGCTCACCCGTCCGGCGAGGCCGCCGACGCGGATGGCGCTGAAGACGAAGTCGGCGCCGGTCAGGGCCTCGTCCAGGTCGGTGGTCGTCCGGATCTCGGGCGCGGGGCCGCCGTGCTGGGCGGTCTGTTCGGCCAGGACGGCGCCGATGGCCGCCAGCCGTCCCGGATCGGTGTCGTGGAGGACGAGTTCGGTGCAGCGGCCCGCGCGGTCCGGGTGGCTCGCGTCGTCCAGGAGCGCGCGGTGGACCAGCGGGACGCGGAACCCGCCGCCGCCGAGCACGGTGAGCCTCGTGCCGGCCGTGCCTGTCGTACCCGTCATACCTGTACTACCTCCACGTCGGCCTCGCGGAACGCGGCGAGGGTGGCCGGGTCGGACGCCTGGCCGGTGATCAGCATGTCGATGTCGGTGGCCTGGCAGACGCGTGCGCTGCCGGTGCCGGGAAACTTGCGCGGGGTGGCCAGCAGCACCGCTTGGCGGGCTGCGCCCAACAGTGCCTGCTTGACGGGTACCTCGACCTGCGTGGTGTCCAGGACGCGGCCGTCGGGCAGGACGCCGCTGGTGCCGAGGAAGACGCGGTCGGCGTAGATCTCGCGCAGCGCGGCGCGGGTGAGATTGCCGACCAGCGACCGGTAGTTGCGCCGCACCTCGCCGCCCAGCAGGACCAGCGTCACCGTCTCGTCGGACCGCAGCTCCTCGTAGACGGCGAGGCTGGAGGTCACCAGGGTGACCTTCCTGCCGTGCAGCAGCCGCGCCAGTCGCAGGGTGGTGGTACCGATGTCGAGCAGCACCGTCTCGCCGTCCTCGACCAGCGCGGCGGCGCCCGCGGCGATGGCGTCCTTGGCGGGGAGGTCGTCCACCTCCTCCTCGGCGAAGGGGCGTTCGGCGGGCTCGCGGGCGAGGGCGCCGCCGTAGACCCGCCGCAGCCGTCCCGCCCCTGACAGGTCGGACACGTCGCGCCGCGCGGTGGCCTCGCTCACCCGGAGCCGGCGCGCGATCTCGACGACGGGCAGCACGCCCTCCTCGCGGAGGATGCGCAGCAACTCCTCGTGCCGACTCTCGCGCAACATGACCAGGACCCTAGCGTGACTGAGCGGCTGTGCGCGACTGTGAGCGAGGTATTGCAATCGGCAGGGGGGCGGTGCAAGGTATCGCTCAAACCAGCCACCGAGAAGTCATCTTCTGGCCATAGCCGAGAGGGGAGAGCGGCCATGAGCACCACTGGGAGCGCCCAACCCGCACCGACCGGGAGCTCGTTGGACCCGCTGGCCGCCCTGCGCTCGGACGGGGGCCCGGAAACCGACGTGTTCCTGACCGGCACCGTCTTCCTCGACATCGTCTTCACCGGCCTCGACCACGCCCCCGTACGCGGCACCGAGACCTGGTCGCGCGGCATGGGCTCCAGCCCTGGCGGCGTGGCCAACATGGCGACGGCCCTGCGCCGGCTCGGCCTGCGCACGGCGCTCGCCGCCGCGTTCGGCGACGACATGTACGGCGACTACTGCTGGGACGCCCTCTGCGGCATCGAGGGCATCGACCTGGCGCCCTCGCACCGGGCGGAGGGCTGGCACTCGCCGGTCACCGTCTCGATGGCCTACGACGGCGAGCGCACCATGGTCAGCCACGGACACGAGGCGCCCAAACCGTGCGTCAGCGTCGCCTCCCGGCCGCCGTCGCGCGCCTGCGTCACCTCCCTGGAGCCCGGCCGGGTCGGGGACTGGGTGCGTCAGGCACACAGCGAGGGCAGCCTGATCTTCGCCGACACCGGCTGGGACGAGACCGGAGCCTGGGACCCGGACACCCTGGCCGACCTCTCCCTGTGCCACGCGTTCCTGCCCAACGCCACCGAGGCCCTGCACTACACCCGCACCGACACCCCCGAGGAGGCCGTGCGGGCGCTGGCCGAACTGGTGCCCGTGGCGGTGGTCACGAAGGGGTCGGGCGGCGCCGTCGCCATCGACGGCAACAGCGGCGAGCACGCCGACGTGCCGGCGCTCGCCGTCGACGCGCTCGACCCCACCGGCGCGGGCGACGTCTTCATGGCCGGATTCACCACCGGCACCCTCGCCGGATGGCCGCTCGCCGACCGGCTGGCCTTCGCCAACCTGACCGCCGCGCTGTCCGTGCAGCACTTCGGCGGCTCGCTCTCGGCACCCGGCTGGAGCGAGGTCGCCGCCTGGTGGCAGTACGCGCGGCGCATCGGCGGCCAGAGCCCCGAGGTGATGCGCCGCTACGGCTTCCTGGACGAACTGCTGCCCGGCGGACGCGGCGACTGGCCGCTGCTGCGCGCCACCCCCACCATCGGCTTCCGCTCGTGAGCGGACCGGGGCGAGGAGACCGAGGGCCCCGAGGAGACCGCGGAGACCGAGGAGACGAGGAACGATGAATGACGGGCGAAGCCCACGCACGGGCGGCCGGTACCGCCGCGCCCTCGCCGCCCTCGCTGCCCTGTGCGCGCTGCTGCCCGCCGCCGCCTGCGTGCCGGGCACCGACGGCTCCGGCGCGGCCGGCGCCGGCACTGGCGCCGCGAGCGCCGTACCCGACCCGGCGAAGGCGGGCGAGGTCACCCTCACGGTGTGGGACCAGCAGGTGCGCGGCGGCCAGAACGCCGCGATCGAGCGGCTCAACAAGGAGTTCGAGAAGACGTACCCGAACGTCACCATCAAGCGCGTCGCGCGCAGCTTCAACGACCTGAAGAAGACCCTGAAGCTCGCCCTCAGCGGCGATGACCCGCCCGACGTCGTCCAGGCCAACCAGGGCTACTCCGACATGGTGGCCTTCGCACACGCCGGAATGCTCGCGCCGCTGGACGACTACGCGGGCCTCTACGGCTGGAACACCCGCTTCCCGCAGACGCTGCTCAACCTCAACCGCGTCTCCGCCGACGGGAAGCGGTTCGGCACGGGACGGCTGTACGGCGTCTCGCAGGAGGGCGAGTACATCGGCGTCTACTACGACAAGAAGGTGCTGCGGAAGGCCGGTGTGGAACCGCCCCGCACCTGGAAGGAGTTCACCGAGGCGCTGCCCGAGCTGAAGGAGGCCGGGCAGCTCCCCGTCCAGTTCGGCAACCTCGACAAGTACCCGGCGATCCACACCTTCGGCCTCCTCCAGGCGCAGGCGGCGGGCAGCGCCGGGCCAGTGCGCGAGACGGTGTTCGGGCGCGGTAAGGGCTTCGAGACGGACGCCACCCGCGAGGCGGCCCGCACTCTCGCCGACTGGTCGGAGAAGGGCTACGTGCCCAAGGGCGCCAACGGGAAGGGCTACGACGACGCGGCCAAGCAGTTCGCCGACGGCAAGGGCGCCTTCCTGGTCACCGGCACCTGGCAACTGGCCGACCTGCGCAAGACGATGGGCGACGACCTCGGCTTCATGCCGCCGCCCCCGGACTCCGGCGCACAGCCGGTCACCACCGGCGGCGAGGGCCTGCCCTGGTCGGTCACCTCCAAGTCGGACCACCCCGAGGTCGCCGCCGCCTACCTGGACTTCCTCACCAGCTCCCACGCCTCCAACGTGCTGACCGAGGAAGGCGTACTTCCCGTGGTGCCCGGCGCCGCCGCGCGGAAGCTCGACGCCGACAGCGCGGCCGGGCAGATGGTCGCGGGGTGGGAAGCACTCAACGAGGCCGACGGGCTGGTGCCCTACCTCGACTACACGACCCCCACCTTCTACGACACCCTCTCCGCCGACCTGCAGGGCGTCCTCAGCGGCGACATCGGCCCGGAGGAACTCGCCTCGCGCATGCAGAAGAGTTACGACGACTTCCGCGCCCAGCAGCGCGCCGAGGGCGAGGACAGGTGAGGACCGCCGGCCCCCGGCGCGCAGAAGCCGCACCCGGTAGGGGAGCTGCCGTGCCCGGCAAGGGAGTGCCCGGCAAGCTCGCGGCCCGCTACCGCCGCCGGGCCCCCGGCGAGCCCCGAGCCGTCGGATACCTGTACATCCTGCCCGCGCTGGCCGTCTTCGGGGTGTTCCTGCTGTGGCCGCTCGGCCAGACCGGATGGCTGTCCCTGCTGCACTGGGACGGGCTGACCCGCGCCACCTGGGCAGGCCGGGACAACTACCAGGCCCTGCTCACCGACCCCGCACTGCGCGCCCCCTTCGCGCACGCCGCCGTCCTGCTGCTCTTCTACGCCGCACTGCCGGTGGCCCTCGGGCTCTTGCTGACCGCGGCGCTCACCCGCTTCCGCATCCGCGGCATGACCTTCTTCCGCACCGTCCTCTTCCTGCCGCAGGTGCTGGCCATGGTCGTCGTCGGTGTCGCCTGGCGCTCCATCCTCGCCCCCGACGGACTGCTCAACGACACGCTGCGCGCGGTGGGCCTGGACGCGCTGACCCGCTCGTGGCTGGGTGACGCCGACTGGGCGCTGCCCGCCGTCGGCGCCGTCGGCACCTGGGTGGAGACCGGGCTGTGCCTCGTGCTCTTCCTCGCCGGGGCCCAGCGCATCCCGCGCGAACTGTTCGAGGCGGCCCGCATCGACGGCGCCGGGGCGGTACGGGAGTTCTTCACGGTGACGCTGCCGGGACTGCGTGCCGAGATCGCCGTGGCCCTGACGCTGACCCTGGTGGCCGCGCTGCGCAACTTCGACCTCGTCTACATCACCACCAGCGGCGGCCCCGGCAACGCCACCTCGGTGCCCGCCTACGAGGTCTACCGCCGGGCCTTCGAGACCGGCGAGGTCGGCGCCGCCTCGGCCATGGGCATCACCCTCACCGCGGTGATCTTCGCGCTGACCATGGTGGTCACCCGGCTCGTGGAGGGGCGGAACCGATGAGCACTCCGAGAACGCCGGCCGCACCGGGAAAGCGGCACACCCGGCACACCACCACCTCGCCCGCGGAGCGCGCCGTCACCTACGGCATCCTCGCTCTGTTCGCCCTGATCGCGCTCACCCCCGTGGCCGGAATCCTGTCGACCGCGCTGTCCAGCCAGTCCTCGCTCGACACCGGCTTCTCCCTGCCGAAGTCCCTCAACTGGGGAAACTTCGCCGACGCGTGGACCCGCGGCCACTTCGGCACCTACCTGGTCAGCTCGGTCGTGGTCGCCGTCGCGGTCGTCGCCCTCACCACGGTGCTGGCCACCCTGGCCGCCTACGCCTTCGGCACCATGCGGTTCCCCGGCTCCAACGCGCTGTTCTACCTCTTCGTCGTCGGCCTCACCCTCCCGCAGGAAGCGGTGATCGTCCCGCTCTACTTCGACCTGCGGCACTGGGGGCTCACCAACACCTACTGGGGGCTGATCCTGCCGCAGACCGCGCAGTCCCTGGCCTTCGGCGTCTTCTGGATGCGCACCTACTTCCGCAACACCCCCCGCTCGCTCCTGGAGGCGGCCCGGATCGACGGGGCGACCCACTGGACGGCCCTCACCCGCATCCTGCTGCCCATGGGGCGGCCCGCCTTCGCCACGCTGACCGTCATCGTCTTCATGTGGACCTGGAACGAGTTCCTGATGGCCCTGGTGATGGTCAGCGACGAGGCGCACCGCACCGTCCCGCTCGGGCTCGCCTTCTTCCAGGGGCAGCACTCCTCGGACACCGCGCTGCTCGCCGCGGCGGCCGTCCTCATCGCGCTGCCCGTGGTCGTCGTCTACCTGCTGCTGCAACGCCGGTTCATCCAGGGCATGCTCACCGGTGCGACGAAGGAGTGACCGGCGCGGGGGAGAGCACGATCCGCTGCGCGGTCTCCTCCTCGACGCGGGAGCGCGAGTAGACGAGAGGGAAGGCCCTGTCCGCGGCCCACGCCCGATACAGGTCCGCGTAGTGCTCCGAGCGCGGATCGCCCGACTGCCCTGGGGAGTTCATGGCGAGCGAGCCGTCCCACCCGCCGACGTCCACGACCATGCGGAAGCTCGCCCCGTCGCTCTGCGCGAAGCCGGCCAGGTAGCCCGCCGCGCCCACCGTCTCCGCGCTGCCGCCGCGCGGCAGCGCGGGCAGCCGGCACCAGTCGGGGACGGCCTTTGCGCCCCGACGGGCCAGCAGCCCCGCCACCGGGTGCACCAGCTCGGCCCGGTGCAGTGTGCCCCACGCCCAGCCCTGCGGGTCCGGGCCCAACAGGGCGGTGACGTCCGCCACCGCCTCCGCGAGGGTGTCCAGCAGCAGCGGGCCCAGCAGTCCTTCCGGATCGGGCCCGTCAAGCAGTCGCAGGTCCACGCGCGGGTCCATCGCCTCGCCGTCGGCGGGCGTCACACGCCGCACCGCCGCCTGAAGCCACCGCGCGGTGGCTTCGGGCCCGGCGACCGCGGAAGGCACCGCCGCACGCAGCGCCCGGCGCAGCAGCGCAGGTCGCAGATGGCGGCGGTACCACACCTCGAAGAGCGCGGCGGCGCCCGAGTCCGCGGCGAGCCGCCCGTCCCAGCCGCGCAGCACCTCCAGACCGGTCCGCGCCCGCGGCTGTTCACCGCGCAGGCCCGCGAGCCGCGGCAGTATCCCGCGCGCGGGAAGGCTGACGTCGTCGGTCTGCAGCCGCACGCAGTCCTCGGCACTCCAGTCGTCCCGCGCCGCCAGCGCCTCGGCGCAGCGCTCGTACCGGGTGGGCGCGTACCAGTCGTGGGTGACCGGCCGCTCCCCGTGCGGATAGTCGGGCGGCAGGTTGCACTGGTTCGCGGTGGCCAGCCAGCCGGACGCCGGGTCGCGGGTGGAGGGCAGTTCGTCGGCGTCGAGGAAACCGTCCCACTCGTACCGCCCGTCGCCGGGCACCGGCAGGGTCCCGTCCCACCCGCGCCGCCGCGGCACCCGTGCGGCCGGACACCAGCCGACGGTGCCGTCGGCGGACGCGTACACCTGGTTCTCGCCCGGCGCGCCCCAGCGCCGCAGCGCCCGCGTGAACGCCTCGGGTGTGGTGGCGTCCATGTAGCCGGCGCTGCCCAGGTACGGCGCCATGCCGGGGCCCAGCCACGCCGCCCGCACCGCGAAGGCGGCGTCGCGCTCGGGGCGCTCGCGGACGACGGGACCGTGCCGGGTGAACCACAGCTCGGTGCGGACGGGCTCCGCACCTCTGACCGGGATCTCCTCGGTCACACACGTCATCCGCTCCCAGCCGCCCCCGTACGCGTACGCGCGCGGGTCCTGCGGGTCTGTGCGGTAGACGTACAGGTCCTCCTGGTCCACGGGGAAGATCGTCAGGCCGAACGCGAGGTGGCCGTTGTGCCCGATGGACAGGCCCGGCAGCGCCGGTTCGCCCGCGCCGATCACGTCCAGGTCCGGTGCCGACAGGTGCGCCACGGCGCGCAGCGAGGGCAGGGTGAGCGCACGGTGCGGGTCGTTGGCCAGCAGGGGCCGTCCCGTCGCCGTCCTGGATGGGGCCAGCACCCAGTTGTTGCTGCCGTCGGGGCGCTGTGAGGGCTGGGCGCGCGGGCTCCACGGTGGTGTGGTGGCCAGGTCGTAGACGCGCAGGACGTCCTCGGGGATCACGTCGAGGTCGAGCCCTACGGGAACGGTGAGCCGGTGCCCGAGCGGATCCCTGACCTTGCGCAGCTCCTCCGCCTCCGGTCCGAAGTCCCGCAGCGTCAGGGCCCGGGCCACCTCCTGGCGGACGTTGTAGAAGAGGCCGTGCGTGCGGATGCGGGCCAGGTCGCTGTGGTGCCAGTGAGCGGGCGCGTAGCCGAGCGCGGCGAACTCAGGGGGGAGGAACCGGGGCGGGTCGCTGTGCACCAGCGCCACGTAGGCGTTGACGCCCGCCGCGAACGAGCGGGCCATCTCCCGCGTGCCGGGCCCGTAGGCGGCCCACTCCTCGGCCATGTCGCCCCGGTACAGGAACAGCCGCGCCGCCCTGTCGTGCTCCACGTAGTCCGCGCCGAGGGCCTCGGAGAGGAGACCGAGGCCCCGCCTGCGCCACAGGTCGAGCTGGAAGAGGCGTTCGCGGGCGGCGTTGAAGCCCTGGGCGAGGAAGAGGTCGGCGCGCGAGCCCGCGTACAGATGGGGTACGCCCCAGCGGTCGACCAGGATCTCGACGGGCTCCGCGAGTCCCGGCACCGCGAACGTGGTCGCCTCGCCCTTCACGCGTCCGTGCCCTTCGCGGGTGTGCGGCCGTGCGCCTGCCTCATACCGTCTCCTCCTCAGTGGCCGATGCGCGCCTGGTGCCCGCGCCCGGCGTGCGGGGCCCCGCGTAGGTCAGGGACGCGGCCACCAGCAGGTTGGCCGCCAGTCCGAGCACGCCGCCGTTGACCCCGTGCCAGGGATCGTTGTCCGTCCACCACAGCAGCAGCACGACGGCCAGTCCGGCAAGCGTGCCCGCGACCCCGGCCACCGCCGTCAGCCGCCGCCAGAACAGGGACAGCAGCGCCAGGGGCACCAACTGGGCAAGTCCCTCGTAGGAGAGGACCGATAGCTGCACCAGCGTGTTCGGGTAGAAGAGGCTGCCGAGCAGGGCGACGAGCCCGGCCAGGAAGCACACCAGCTGCGACAGCCGCTTGATGCGGACGTCGTCGGCGCTGCCGGGCTCCGTGCCGCGCCGGGTGCGGCTGCGCGGGTCGGAGCCGTTGCCGCCGCCCAGCAGCGTGCGGCCGCACAGGGTACCGATGGCCAGCATGAACACGCTCATCGGCACGATCGCCGACAGCGCTCCCGCCACCCCGATCACCGCGACGACGGGGGACGGCAGCGAGTCCGTCACCAGCCGGAAGAGTGCCAGGTCCGGGTTGCCCAGCGCCGGCAGCGCGAACAGCGCGACGGCGCCGACCATCATCGGAATGAACAGCAGCAGCTGGTACCAGGGGAGCAGCAGCGCGTTGCGGCGCAGCGCGTTCGGGCTCTTCGCGCTCAGGTACCCCGCGACGGTGGTGGGGAAGATGGAGATCGTCACCGCGTTGAGCAGCAGCGTGGAGACGAACCAGGTGCCGTTCAGCCCGCCCGAGTCGTGCCCGGGGAACGTCAGCCACTCGGGCCGCTCGTTCACCATCCGGGTCATGAAGTCGCCGTACCCGTCGAGGTAGTGCAGCGGCACCCAAACCGCCAGGAACACCACGGCGACGACCACCAGCACGTCCTTGAGCACGCTCACCCACGCCGATCCGCGCAGCCCGGACACCAGGATGAACGCCTCCGCGACGACGAACGAGATCACGGCCGCCACGTGCAGGTCGACGCTGCCGTACGTCATCGCGTTGACCACCACGCCCATGCCCTGGATCTGGACCTGCACGTACGGGACGATGAAGACCGTCGCCGTCACCGCCACCAGGATGCCGACCGGGCGCGAGCGGAACCTGTGCTCGGCCATGTCCGCGATGGACAGCAGCCGATGGCGGCTCGCATACGTCCACAGCGCGGGCCCGACGACGTACGCCACCGCGAAACCGACCGTCAGGTAGGCGACGAGGTAGAGGATCGGCACCCCGTACGAGTACGACCAGCCGGCCGTGCCCAGGAACGAGAAGCTGGTGTAGGTCTCACCCGCCATCAGCAGCCAGACGAACAACACGCCCAGGCCCCGGCTGGAGACCGACCACTCCGTCATGCCCTTGTCCCGCCCGCGGGCGCTGAGCACGCCGATGGCGAGGGTCGCCACCATGGCCAGCCCGAAGATCGTCGTCGCGACAGCCGCGGAGCCGCTCATCGCGGGCCTCCCTCTTCCCGCGGGGCGTCGTCGACCGGAAGGGGCTCGACGGCGTCCTGCCGGAACGCCGGATCGAGCCGCGAGACCCCCCAGATGACCAGCGGGCTCACGAGAGTCGCGGCGATGATCCAGAACAGGAGGAAGGGGAGGCCGAGAACGCGGGGTTCGATCCGGTTCGCCACGAGAGGGGCCGCGCAGTAGAGGGCGGCAGGGACGAGGAGGAGCCACAGCGCCGGGCGCCTGGTTCGGATGTGGGGGAGCCCGTCCAGGGGGCTGCCCTCCCCCTGCGGGGGGTCGTGCTGCTCGGGCATTGCGGGTAGCTCCTTGAGGGGCGCTGGGGACGAACAGGGTCACACGGCCGGGTCGTACCGTCCGTCGACGGCCGTCCAGCCGCCGTCGACGGTGAGCACGCTGCCCGTCACGAAGGTGGACGCGTCACAGACCAGGTAGACCACGGCGCCCGCGATCTCGTCGGCCCGCGCCCACCGCTGCAACGCGGACGCCCGCGCATACGCGTCGTACCACTCCTCGTCCGCCGCGATCTGGTCGGTCAGCGGCGTACGCACCACGCCGGGCGCCACCGCGTTGAACCGCACGCCCTGCGGCCCCCACTCGGCTGCGGCGGTCCGCAAGAGCTGGACGAGGCCGGCCTTGGAGGCGGCGTAGACGCCCTGCCCCGGCTCCACCTGGAAGGCTCGCATGGAGGCGAGCGAGACGACCGCGCCCCGCCCGCGTGCGGCCATGGCAGGGGCGCACGCCCGCACCAGGGAGAAGTGGGCGCGCAGGTTGAGCGCCATCACTCGCTCGAACTCCGCGACCGAGTAGTCCGCGAGGCGCTTGCGCACGTTGACGCCGACGGTGATCACCAGCCCGTCCAGCGGTCCCCAGGCCGCCGCGGCGTCCGTCAACGCGTCCTCGTCCAGCACGTCGAGGAGGAACGGCGAGGCCCCAGGCCCCGCCAGCCGCGCGGTCTCGGCGGCGCCCGCCTCGTCCCGGTCGGCGACGACCACCTCGGCGCCGTGGGCCGCCAGCGCCCGCGCGGCCTCGCGGCCGATCCCGCTCCCGCCGCCGACGACGGCCACCCGCCTCCCGTCGAGCCGGAAGAGCCTGCCGTAGTCGACTCCGGTACCGGTGCCGGTACCGGCACCCGCGCCCGTGTGCGGCCTCACGGCTTGATCACCGCCATCTTCGTCACCGTCAACTCCTCGATCGCGAACCGCGGACCCTCGCGCCCGATGCCGGAGTCCTTGACACCGCCGTAGGGGGCGACGTCGCAGCGGTAGCCGGGCACTTCGTTGACCACCACGCCTCCGACGTCGAGTTCGTCCAGCGCACGGAACGCCGTGTCGAGGCGGTGGGTGAAGACGGCCGCGTGCAGGCCGTAGCGGCTCGCGTCGACCGTGGCGAAGGCCGCGTCCAGATCGGGCACGGCACGCAGGCACACGACGGGCCCGAAGATCTCCTCGTCCCACGCGGGCTGTCCGTCCGGCACGTCGGCCAGCAGCGTGGGCGTCACGCACCGGCCCCGGCGCTCGCCGCCCGCGACCAGGCGGGCGCCCGCCTCGCGCGCCTGCGCGACCCACGCCAGCACCCGTTCGGTGGCGGCGTCGTCGATGAGCGCGGCGACGCGGGTGCTCTCCTGGCGCGGGTCGCCCACCACCACGGAGCCGAGCCGGTCCGCGATCCTGCGCTCCAGCCCGGCGGCGACCGGCGCTTCGGCGATGACACGCTGGACGGCGATGCAGGCCTGCCCCGAGGCGTAGTAGCCGCCGCGCACCACGGCGTCCGCGGCGGCGTCCAGGTCGGCGTCGGCGGCGACGACGAGAGCCGCGTTGGAGCCCAGCTCCAGCACCACCTTGCGCGGGGCCGCGTCCCGCGCGATGCGGTGGCCGATGGCCGCCGAGCCGGTGAAGGAGACGGCGGCGACGGCCTCGTGGGTGGTGAGCGCGCGGCCCACCTCGGCGTCGCCGGTCACCAGTTGGACGGCACCGGCCGGCACCCCGGCGGCCACCAGCCGCTCGCGCACCAGGCCGACCAGCCACAGGGTGGCCAGCGGCGTCGCGGGGGCGGGCTTGACGACGACGGGGCAGCCCGCGGCCAGCGCGGGGGCGATCTTGTGGGTGGCGAGCATCATCGGATAGTTGAACCCGGCGACGCCCACCACGACCCCGACCGGGCGCCTGGTGAAGAAGCCCGTCATCCCGTCCCCCGACGGCAGCCCGTCCAGCGGCACCGTCTCGCCGTGGACGTGCACCACCTCGTCGGCCGCGGCCCGCCAGGTGGCCACAGCGCGGACGACCTCCGTGCGGCAGTCGGTCCGCGGCTTGCCCGTCTCCAGGACCAGCAGGTCCTCCATACCGGCCGCCACGCCTTCGAGCGCGTCGGCCACGCCGGCCAGCACGGCGCGCCGGGTGCGGGTGGGCAGGGCGGCCATCGTGCGGCGCAGCCCCGCCGCGTGCTCGACGGCCTGCCGGGCCAGCGCCACGTCCCCGACGGGTGCCTCGGCGACGGCACTCCCGTCGTAGGGGAAGGTGACGGTCCGCTGCCCGGGCGCCGCCACCCACCCGTCACCGACCGGCAGTCCCTCGGGGAACTCCTTGTCGTCCCACAGCGTCACGCCCCAGCACCTCCCGCCTGCCGGCCGCCGGTGAGGAAGTGCCAGGCGGCAGCCGCGTACACCCGTGCGTACTCGCCGATCTCGCGCACCTCGACGTACTCGTCCTTCTGGTGCGCGATCCACTTGCCGCCAGGACCGTAGACGACGGTGGGCAGCCCGGCGTCGCGGGTGAGGATCGTGCCGTCCGTGGTGCCGGGCACCGCGCCGAAGGCGGGCGCCGCGCCGTGCACCTGGGTGTGCGCCGCCACCAGGCCCGCGACGAGGGGATGGTCCTCGGGGATCTCGACGGCGGGCCGATCGTCCACGACCGTCAGCTCCACGGTGACACCGAACGCGGCGGCGGCCTCCCGGGCCGTCGTGCGGACGCGCTCGATGAGTTCGGCGTGGTCGGTGCCGGGGACCGTGCGGACGTCCACGCCGACGACGCCGTGTGCGGGGATGACGTTGAGCTGGTCGGGGTCGCCCCCGAGCAGCACCGTGGGGGTCACCGTGACGGAACCGGCGTGCGGATGGGTGCCGTACCGCCCCGTGGCCCACTCCTGCACCGCGGCGAGCGCCTCGACGACGCGGGCGCCCGCCGCGACGGGACTCCTGCCCTCCTGCGGCATCGCCCCGTGCGCCATCACACCCGTCAGGTCGAGGCGCAGCCGGATGCCGCCGCGCGCCGAGGTGCACACCTCGTATCCCTCCGGCTCGCAGACGACGACGCCGTCCACCTCGGACGCCTGCGGCGAGGCGGCGAACGCCTTGGCGCCGAGCATCATGCCCTCCTCGTCGGCCATCACACCGACGACGACGCGGCCGGGGAAAGGCCCCGCCTGCTGGAGCGCGCGGACCCCGTAGATCATCGCCGCGACGCCGGACTTCATGTCGGCGGTGCCCCGGCCCCACATCCTCCCGTCGCGGATCTCGGCGCCGTAGGGGTCCACGCTCCAGTCCGCCGGATCGCCCTCGGTCACCACATCGGTGTGGCCCTCGAACATCAGGGTGGGCCCTGCGCCCCCGCCGCCGTCGACGACCGCGACGACGTTGGGGCGCCCGGGGGCCACCTCGGTGACGGTGTGTTCCCAGCCGAACCGGGAGAACAGCCCGGAGACCAGTTCGGCGGCGGGTTTCTCGACGGCCTCAGCGCCCGCCGCATTCACGGTGCGCAGCCGCACCAGCTCCCGCGTGAAGGCGACGGCCGCCTCGGTGTCGAGCACGGATTCCCACGGCAGTGTGCCGGGACCGGAACGCATGCAACCTCCAAGTCCCTTCCCAGACCGCCCCACCCAGGTGGCCAGGCGACTGGTCAGACCAGTTGATCGTCCGTACTCTGCTGGTGGGCCGAGGGCCCGGTCAAGGGGTCGGCGCGGTTCGGCCTGCACGCGCACACCGGAAAGGGGCGGACACATGCCGGCGGAGTCTCCTGAACGGCCCACCGCTCGGGCCGCCTTCCGGCCCGTGCGCCCCGTGCGGGCCTACCAGCGCGTGGCCGAGCAGATAGAGGAACGCGTCCTGGGCGGCGACCTGCCCCCCGGCTCGCGGCTTCCGGGCGAGCGCGAACTGATGCGCCAGTTCGACGTGGGCCGCTCGACGGTCAGGGAGGCGCTGCGCGTCCTCCAGTCCTCGGGGCTGATCCGCTCCAGGCCCGGGGACCCGCTGGGCGCGGAGGTCCTGGGTGTCTCGCCCGACACCCTCAGCCACGCGCTGGGCCGGCTGGCCCGCTCCCACCTGTCGGGGCTCGGCGAGCTGATCCAGTTCCGGATGCTCCTGGACGCGGAGAGCTACCGGCTCGCGGCGCGCCTGCACTCCGAGGACGATCTGCGACGGCTGACCGAACTGGTGGACGAGATGGCGCGGCTCGCCCCCGGGGACCCGCACGGTTTCAGCGAGGCCGACGGGGAGTTCCACCGCACGGTGGCCGAGGCCGGCGGGAACGCGCTGCTCGCCCTGTGCGCCCGCGCCGTGCACGACGCCGTCGTCGACGCCATCGAGAGCAAGCTGGCCCGTGCGGAGGACACCGGCGAAGCGGCCGACGCGATGCGGCGCTCGGTCACCCACCACCGGGACATCCTCGCCGCCCTCCGCGCCGGCGACGGGGCTCGCGCCGCCCGCCTCGGCAGGCAGGCCCTTCACGACCACTACGCCCCGCACGTCCCGTCCGAGGACCGACCGCGGCTGCGCGCGGCGCTGGAGGAGGAGCCCGGGACGTGAGCGTGCGGGGCCGCCGGCCGGGCTCGTGGCCCCGGGCTACGCCGCTGCCGGAACCCTTGCGGCGGGGACGCGGCCGAGCCGGTGGGTGCGCAACTGCGCGTACCCGGGGCGGACGACCTGCTGGATGAGGGCGGTCCGCTCGTCGAACGGCAGGAAGGCGGACTTCATCGCGTTGACGGTGAACCACTCCATCTCGTCGAGTCCGTAGCCGAACGTGTCGACGAGGTGCTGGAACTCCCGCGTCATCGTGGTGCCGCTGACCAGCCGGTTGTCGGTGTTGACGCAGACGCGGAACCGCAGTCGGCGCAGCAGCTCGATGGGGTGCCCGGCATAGGAGGAGGCCGCGCCGGTCTGGAGGTTGGAGGTGGGGCACACCTCCAGTGCGATGCGGTGGTCGCGGACGTAGGAGGCGAGGCGGCCGAGGGTGACCCTGCCGTCGGCGGCGACGGTGATGTCGTCCGCGATGCGGACACCATGGCCCAGCCGGTGGGCTCCGCACCGCTGCACCGCCTGCCGGATGGAGTCGAGACCGACGGCCTCACCGGCGTGGATGGTGATGTGGGCGCCGTCGCTCCTGAGGTGGTCGAAGGCGTCCGCGTGGCGCTCGGGCGGGTTGCCGACCTCGGCGCCCGCGATGTCGAAGCCGACGACTCCCGCGTCGCGGTAGGCCAGGGCCAGTTCGGCGATCTCGCGGGAGCGGTCCGCGTGCCGCATCGCCGTCAGCAGGGTGCCGACGCGGATCGCTCGTCCCGCGGCGGCAGCACGCCGTTCGCCCTCACGGAAACCGTCGTTGACCGCCTCGACGACCTGACGCGGCGCCAGGCCGCCGCCGAGGACCTGTTCGGGCGCGTAGCGGATCTCGGCGTAGACGACGCCGTCGGCGGCCAGGTCCTCGACCGCCTCGGCGGCGACCCGGTGCAGTGCCTCGCCGGTCCGCAGCACGGCGCAGGTGTGGGCGAAGGTCTCCAGGTAGCGTTCGAGCGATCCGGAGTCGGCGGCGTCGCGGAACCACGCGCCGAGCTTCTGCGGGTCGGTGGCGGGCAGCCGGTCGTAGCCCGCCTCGCGGGCGAGGTCCACGACGGTGGCGGGCCGCAGCCCGCCGTCGAGGTGGTCGTGCAGCACGACCTTCGGCGCCTGCTGGATCTCGTCCTGCGTGAGACCGTCACCGGGAAGCGGGGTGTTGTCTGACAAGTGCATGGGGGCTGAGTGTAACCACGACCCGTCGACGACCGGAACCCGGGCGGTCAGCGCGACTGCCACACCGGCAGCGCGGGGGCGCCGGTGGGCAGCATGTACTTCGCGGCCAGCACCGGGGTGCGCCCGGCCTGCACGACCTGGGTCACCAGCACGGCGGGCGTGTCGGCGGGCCGGCCGAGCTGTTCTCCGCGGCGGCGCCCCAGCATGGTCGGCACCAGGGTGGACGAGCCCTTCAGCTGCACGCCGCGGCCCGCCTCCAGCAGGAGCCGCAGCATGGTCGAGGGCGGCTCCTGGCCACCGTCGAGCGCCTCGGCGGGTGAGGGGACCAGCGCGGCCAGGGTCTCGTCGGTGGCCGCCCACTCCTGCGTCAGGCAGCACGGCGTGCCGTCCACCTCCAGCAGGCTCTCCCAGAACCTGACCCGGCTGCGCGCCGGCAGCAGCAGATGCTGGGTGGAGAAGTCCGTGGGCTCCTCGGTGGTCTGCGCCAGCCGCACGGTGGTGACCGGCTGCCCGGCGCCGAGCAGCTCCTCCATGGGCCGGAGCTTCTCGAAACCGCGCCGCGGAGGGTGCTGGTTGACGGTGCGCCCCACTCCGCGCCGCACCGTGATGACGCCGTCCTCCTGGAGCAGGATGAGCGCTTCCCGCAGGGCGGGCCTGCTGACCTCCAGGTCGGCGGCCAGGCGCGGCTCGGTGGGCAGTTGGGAGCCGGGGGGATAGACGCCCTCCTGGATGGCTTCCACGATCCGTTCGTAGAGCACCACGACCGGACGCCGCTGCTGCCTGTGAGCCATGGGGTTCATCTCCCGGAAGGTCGTCGGACCGCTTCCGCTCCGCTGCCCGAGCGTCCCCAGCCTACGTGCGGCCCGAGGGCGTGGATCGGTCGGCTCTTGACACGTTCCGAGCGCGGGGGTAGACCAGTCCCCAACGCGGAGCTTGTCAGACAACTGGCGCTCTCGTGCGTCACTCGACTCTCCCCTGCGTCGCCCGTGCCGCCGCCTGCCGCGCCCGGCAACAGCGGACGCCGCCCCGAAGGCCCCGCCC
>NZ_JASKYT010000122.1:0-18019 GCF_041028275.1 Streptomyces sp. PU-14G | reverse complement strand
CCCGAACCCCGGCAGCGCTCCCCCCGCGGCGCGACCACCGCGCTTCTCGTGGTCGCGACCGTGCTGGCGGGCACCCTCAGCCCGCTCCAGTCCACCGTCAACGGCGCCCTCGGCAAGGAGATCGACGACGGCAACGGCGCCGCCGTCATCTCCTTCGGGAGCGGTCTGGTCCTGATGGCCGTCCTCGTCTTCGCCCGGCCCACCACCCGCCGCCAGGCCCTGGCACTGCCCCGGCTGATCCGCGGCGGCCAGATCGGCTGGTGGAACTACCTGGCGGGGCTGTGCGGCGGCGCCGTGGTCCTGTCCGAGGGGATCGCCGTCGGCGCCCTCGGGGTCGCCGTCTTCCAGATCGCCCTGATCTGCGGCATGGTCATCTCCGGCGTGGTCTGCGACCGGTTCGGGGTCACCTCCGAGATCAAGCAGCCGGTCTCGGCGCCCCGGCTGCTGGGTGCCGTGCTCGCCGTCGGCGCCACCACCCTCGCCATCTCCCCCGCCCTGCACGTGCCCGGCGCGGTCGTGATGGCCGTGCTGCCGTTCGCCGCCGGGCTGCTGGCCGGCTGGCAGCCCGCGGGCAACGCGGCCGTCGCCCGCTCCAGCGGCTCCGTGCTGGTCTCGATCGGCTTCAACTTCCTCGTCGGCTTCACGGTGCTGCTGATCGGCTACCTGATCCGGCTGGGCACAGGGTCCGGGCACTTCGCGCTGCCGGACACGTGGTGGATGTACACCGGCGGCGCCCTCGGGCTGCTGTCGATCGCCTTCATGGCGCTGCTCGTGCGCGGCCTCGGGCTGCTCCTCCTCGGGCTCTCCTCGGTGGCGGGCCAGCTGCTGGGATCCCTGATCCTCGGCGCCATCAGCCCGTCCCTGGGGGAAGAGATCCACCTGGCGACCATCGGCGGTACGGTGCTGGCGCTCGTCGCCGCGGGGATCGCGATGATCCCCTCCCGCGGCCCGCGCGGCACGAACGTCGCGGAACAATGCGGCACGAGCGACGCGGAGCAGTCATGACCACCCCCGCGAGCACCGCCGCGCAGGCCCCGTCTGGCCCGGCCGTCCAGACGGTCCTGGGGCCGGTCCCCGCCGACCGGCTCGGGCTCGTCCTGCCACACGAGCACCTGTTCAACGACCTGTCCGGGGTGCGGAATCCGCCCTCCTACGGCTTCACCGAGAAGCTGCCCGAGCGGCCGGTGAGCGCCTCGGTGGCGTGGGCGCTGCGGCACGACCCGTACTGCAACCGCGACAACGTCGCACCCAAGCCCCTGGCCGACGTGGTGCGGGAGATCGACGCGTTCCGCGACTGCGGCGGCGGGACCCTGGTCGATGTCACGTGCAGCGCCGCGATCGGCCGGGACCCGGAGCTGTTGCGGCAGGCGGCCGAGCGCGGTGGCGTCCACGTCGTGATGGGGTGCGGCGCGTACCTGGAGCGGTTCGAGGGCGGGCGGATCGCCGCCGCGGTCGAGGCGCAGGCGGCGCGGATCGTCGCGGAGCTGGACCACGGCGTCGGCCCGCACGCGGTACGGCCCGGCGTCATCGGGGAGATCGGGGTCTCCCCCGCGTTCACCGAGGCGGAGCGCGCCTCGGTGCGGGCGGCGGCGCTGGCTCAGCTGGACCGGCCGCACGTCCCGCTGATGCTGCACCTGCCGGGCTGGCAGCGCCGGGCGCACGAGGTGCTCGACCTGGTGCTGGACGAGGTCGGGGTGGCGCCAGGGCGGGTCGTGCTGGCCCACATGGACCCGTCCGGGCACGACGCCGCCTACCAGGAGTCGGTGGCGGCACGCGGGGTGTGGCTGGAGTTCGACATGATCGGCATGGAGGTCGCCTTCCCCGGGGAGGGGGCCGCCCCGTCGGCTCCGCAGACGGCCGAGGCGGTCGCCCGGCTCGCCCGGCGCGGGCATGCGGGACAGCTCCTGCTCAGCCACGATCTGTTCCTGAAGCAGATGTGGACTCAGCACGGTGGCAACGGGTTCACCTTCGTGCCCACCGTCTTCGGCGAGATGCTGGCCGACCGTGGGCTGGACCGCGCGTTGATCACCCGCCTGACACACGGCAATCCGGCCCGCATGCTGGCCCCGGGGGCGGTCGGCTGACCGGCCCCCGGAGGGCGGCCGGCTGACCGCACGGTCACCGCCGGGGCGGGGGAGTCCCACTGGTCGGCAGAGCCCCAGAGGGCGTTCTCACTGGTCAGCAGGGCCCCGGGGGGGCGTTCCGACTGGTCAGCAGGGCCTCGGAGGGCGTTCCGACTGGTCGGCAGAGCCTCAGGGGGCGTTCTCACTGGTCAGCAGGGCCCCAGGGGGTGTTCCGACTGGTCAGCAGGGTCCCGAGGGGCGTTCCGACTGGTCAGCAGGGCCTCCCCCGGCACGGGGAATGCACACTGGTCCGAGAGCATTGACGAGGATGTAGTTCAACAATCAACTACTCCATCGACGAGCGCACGAGGACGGCGAGCACCATGACGGCCACGGCCACCACCCCCACGCAGTTCGGGATCTTCACCGTCGGCGACGTGACCCCCGACCCCACCACGGGCCGGACGCCGACCGAGCACGAGCGGATCACGGCGATGCTGACCCTCGCCCGCAAGGCGGAGGAGGTCGGGCTCGACGTCTTCGCCACCGGCGAGCACCACAACCCCCCGTTCGTCCCGTCCTCGCCGACGACCATGCTCGGCTGGATCGCCGCCCGCACCGAGCGGCTGATCCTGTCGACCTCCACGACGCTGATCACCACGAACGATCCGGTGAAGATCGCCGAGGACTTCGCGATGCTCCAGCACGTCGCCGAAGGCCGCGTCGACGTGATGATGGGCCGCGGCAACACCGGACCCGTCTACCCCTGGTTCGGGCAGGACATCCGCCAGGGCATCCCGCTGGCGATCGAGAACTACGCGCTGCTGCGCCGGCTGTGGACCGAGGACGTCGTCGACTGGCAGGGCCGCTTCCGTACGCCCCTCCAGGGCTTCACCTCCACGCCGCGCCCGCTGGACGGCATCCCGCCGTTCGTGTGGCACGGCTCCATCCGCAGCCCCGAGATCGCCGAACAGGCCGCCTACTACGGTGACGGCTTCTTCGCCAACAACATCTTCTGGCCCAAGGACCACTTCAAGCGCCTGATCAACCTCTACCGCGACCGCTTCGAGCACTACGGACACGGGACGCGGCAGCAGGCGTACGTCGGCCTCGGCGGGCAGGTCTTCATGCGGAAGAACTCGCAGGACGCGGTGAACGAGTTCCGGCCCTACTTCGACAACGCGCCCGTCTACGGGCACGGGCCGAGCCTGGAGGAGTTCACCGACCAGACACCGCTGACCGTCGGCAGCCCGCAGGAGGTCATCGACAAGACCCTGACCTTCCGCGAGTCCTTCGGCGACTACCAGCGCCAGCTGTTCCTGATGGACCACGCCGGGCTGCCCCTCAAGACCGTCCTGGAGCAGCTCGACATCCTGGGCGAGGAGGTCGTGCCGGTGCTGCGCAAGGAGATGGCCGCCGGGCGCCCCGCCGGAACGGCTGACGCCCCCACCCACGCGGCGCGCGTGGCCGCGCACGCGGCGCGCACGGGCGCGCACCACGACGAGCAGGAGGGAGCCGCCGTATGAGCCCCGTGAAACTGGCCGTCGTCTCGGCCGGGCTGAGCGAACCGTCGTCCACCCGGCTGCTGGCCGACCGGCTGGCCGAGGCGACCCGCGTCGCCCTGGCCGAAAGGGACGTCGAGGCCGAGATCTCGACGGTCGAGCTGCGGGACGTCGCCACCGAGATCGCCCACAACTTCACCACCGGATTCGCCGGCGGGGCGTTGCGCGAGGCCATCGAGCGGGTCACGGAGGCGGACGGGCTGATCGCCGTCACGCCCGTCTTCTCCGCCTCCTACAGCGGCCTGTTCAAGTCGTTCTTCGACGTGCTCGACAACGACGCGCTGACGGCCAAGCCCGTTCTCCTCGGCGCCACCGGCGGCACCCCGCGCCACTCCCTGGTGCTGGAGCACGCCATGCGGCCCCTCTTCTCCTACCTGCGAACGGTGACGGTACCGACGGCCGTCTACGCCGCGACGGACGACTGGGCCGCCGCGGACGACGGCATCACGCCGTCGCTGCCCCGGCGGGTCGCCCGCGCGGGCGGCGAGTTGGCGGGGCTGGTCGCGCCCCGGGCCTCCGCCGGACCCCAGCCGCAGCAAGAAGAGGTCATCCCCTTCGAGCAGCAGCTTGCCGCCCTGCGGGTGGAGGAGGACTGAGCGGGCCGGACCGGCACGTCCGCCCGCGCCGGGGTCCGGGTCCGGGTCCGGGGTCCCGGGCCCGGGGTCCCGGGTCCGGGGTACGTGGGTACCTCCGGGCCCGGCGTCCAGAGGGGCCGGCGGCCCGGCTCGTGACAGAGCCGCGCCACCTGTCATCCCGCTATGGTGACTGCGCATGACCGGCACCGAGATCGAGATCACCGCAGACCTGGTCCGCGACCTGTTGCGGGAACAGCATCCGGACCTTGCGGGGCTGTCCCTCCGCGAGGTGGCGGGCGGCTGGGGCAACCAGATGTGGCGCCTCGGAGACGAGTTGGCCGTACGCGTGCAGCGCATGGACCCCACCCCGGAGCTCCAGCTCAAGGAACGGCGGTGGCTCCCCGTGCTGGCCCCGCGCCTGCCGCTGCCCGTACCGACCCCGGTGCGGTTCGGGGAACCGTCCGCGCGCTTCCCCAAGCACTGGACCGTGATGACGTGGGTTGCGGGCGAGCCGCTGGACCACGGCTCGATCAGCCGCGGCGCCCACGCGGCCGACACGCTGGCGGGCTTCCTCCGGGCGCTCCATGTGGAGGCACCCGCCGAGGCGCCGATCGCCACGGACCGCGGTGCCCATCCCAGGACCTGCACAGACGGCTTCGAGAACTTCTTCCAGGCCGTCGCCCCCGCCGACCTCGCCGCCGACGTCCGGGCCGTCTGGGACGACGCCACCGCGGCCCCCGCGTGGGAGGGCCCGCCGGTGTGGGTGCACGGCGACCTCCATCCCGCGAACGTCGTCGTCTCTCACGGAACACTCGCGGGCATCGTCGACTTCGGCGACATGTGCGCCGGCGACCCGGCGTGGGACCTCGCCGCCGCGTGGGTGCTGCTCCCCGCGGGAGTGGCCGCACGGTTCTTCGAGACGTACGCGCACGCAGACGAGGCGGCGATCCGGCGCGCCCGCGGCCTGGCCGCCCTCAAGAGCCTCTTCCTGATGCTCATGGGACAGAACGGAGACCGCGGCCTTCCCGGCGGCAAGCCGCACTGGGGACCCGCGGGCCGGGCGGCACTCGACCGCGTCCTGAAGGGCGTGTGACGCACGCTTCCGCGCGACGGTCCCGGAGGCCGCGCCTCCGGGACCGTTGTGTGTGCGGTGGGCTCAGCGCCCGGTCCGCTTCACCCCGTCGACGAACACCGCCCACGCGAACGGAGAGAACGCCAACGGCGTGCGGGCGGTGTCCTTACTGTCCCGCACCGGGACGACGCCGCCGTCGCGCGCGGAACCCGGGGCCCACTCGACGCAGTTGCCGCCTTGGCCGTCGCTGTAGCTGGACCTGACCCACGTTGCGGTCACAATGCCCTCCCTACGCCTCCGACGGGCGGAAGTCAGCGCTCGTGGCGCTTCACGCCCCCTACGAAGGCTGCCCACGCGGCAGGCGAAAACGCCAGCGGGGCACGGCCTGTGTCCTTGCTGTCACGAACGGGGACGGTCCCCACGTCGGACACGAGCCCCGGGGCCCACTCGACGCAGTTGCCTCCTTGCTGGTCGCTGTAGCTGCTCTTGGTCCACTGCGTTTCGCTCATGCTCGTCCTTTACGGCGCTGATGAAGGCCACTGATTCACGCGGACTCAACGAACTAGCCCGGATGTGATCGTAAAGGCGGGCAGAACTGGCAACGGTTCCAGGGCCGTCGTACGGCTGCCCACCTTGGGGACCCTCGACGAAGACACACGGCCTGCTGCCGGGGATGTCCAGCAGGACGTACGGAGTACCGATACCAGCCTCTGTCGCCGAGTATGGCAATACCTGCACCGTGAGCGTCTTGTGCCGTCGCGCCTGCTCTACAAGGTGCTTCATCTGTTCCGCCATCACTCGGGCCGACCCGACTGAGGCTCGTAGGCACGCTTCGCTCAACACCACCCACACACCGGGCGGATCGGGCCTCTCAAGAATCTCCCGGCGCCGCATGCGGCTGGCCACCTTCGCGTCGATGTCTCGAGGCAACACGTTGGGGCGTCCACCGCTCAGCGATGCCCGCGCGTATGCCTCGGTCTGCAACAGGCCCATGATGAAAATGGTGGAGAAGTCTCGGACCGCAGTCGCGGCGCGCTCCGCATCAATGTACGGGGCGAACCACGCCGGGTACTCCCCCTCGATCACCCTACGCAGTTGCCGGACGAACAAGTCCCCCGTGCCGAACGTGCGGTCACACGCCTCGGCGAACTTCACCGAGGGCATGAACTCACCCGACTCGACGCGGCTCACATAGCTCTGGGTGTAGCCGGTGGCCGTGGCGAATGCGGTCTGGGAGATACCGCGAGCCCGCCTCACCCGACGGACGTCCTCTCCGAGACTTGGCGGGATACTCATGCCTGTTGGCCGCTTGCCTACCGTACCCATGACAACCTGCACCAACTTCCGTCAGCAGTAGCTGCATTCGGGCGCCCTTCCATGAGGAAAGGTGCTCATACCGCGTCATCGTAGCCCTCTTCGTGTTGTTCTCACCACAGTGAGTCACCAACTCGACCGCCAGGTGGGAACGATGGAGCAATCGGAAGTCGGGGGCGAGGCACGCCCCTGCGAGGACTGCGCGTGGTATCGCACGATGATCAACCGCGCGGCGGGCGACCCACGCCCCAGGGCCGACCTCGAAGCGCTCTTCGGGGCGCACCTGCACCGCAACCACGCGCCGGAGGTACCCGTCGAGGGGCACCGCCGCCTGCGGAGTGTGTGAGGTGTGGGCCGTGGGCGAGAAAGCGCGGGACCGGAAGTCCGGGAAGACGGGGCGGGTGATCCAGGTGACGGGGCCCGCCCCGTTCATCTACCGGCTGCTGCTGGACGAGGGGGCCCCGCCCATCGTCGTGTACCGGTACGGAGACCAACTGCGCCGCGTACCGGCGACCTCAGTCGCCGGTACGAGGGCGGAGGGCGTCGACGATGAGGTCGAGCAGGGGCCCGACCCGGTGCGGAGCACCGCCCGCGGTGTTGGCGTGGAAGAGACCCAGCAGCAGGGTGAGGACGTCGCCCGGGTCGACGTCACCACGGAGTGAGCCCTCTCGCGTTCCGGCCTCCAGGACGGTCGCGATCGCCGCGGTGAGGCGCCCCCGCGTGTCGGGGGTGGCGATGCTGCCGGAGGCCCAGCCGGCGCGGAGGGTCTCGAGCAGGCCGCGTTTGGCGGCGACGAACCCGGCGTAGCAGTCCAGCCAGCCGCGTAGCGCGGCGTCGGGGGGCAGGTCGGCGAGCAGGGCGGGGGCGGCGGCGACGACTTCGTCCAACTCTGCGGCGTAGACCGCCTCCACGAGCGCTTCGCGGGTCGGGAAGTGGCGGTAGAGCGTGCCGATGCCGACGCCCGCCTCGCGGGCTACGGCGTCGAGCGGGACGGCGCCCTCCGCGGTGGCGAACAGGGTGCGCGCCGCGGTGAGGAGTTTCTCGCGGTTGCGCCGCGCGTCGGCGCGGGCAGGGCGGCCGGGCGCGGGGCCGGGCGATGGCTCGGGCGGATTCAAAACGGAGGACCCTCCGGTAGTGCTACGGTCATAAGCGGAGCACCCTCCGCTTAATCCATCGTCTCACGGGAGCGACACCTCATGACGACCTCCTCGACGCCCTCGACGCCCTCGACCCCCTCGTCCGACCCCACCACGGCCGCCGGCGTCCCCCGCGCCGGAGGCCCCGGCCGGCTCGCCGGCCGTACCGTCTCCCGCGTCGGCTACGGCGCCATGCAGCTCGAACGCCTGAACGGCGACCGGGGATCGGCCCTCGCACTCCTGCGCCGCGCGGTCGAGCTGGGTGTGGACCACGTCGACACCGCCCAGTTCTACGGCGACGGCTTCGTCAACGGCCTCATCCGCGAGGCGCTCCGTCCCGAGGACGGCGTGCTGGTCGTCAGCAAGGTCGGTGCCACGGCCGACCCTGGTGGCCGCTTTCCGCTGCGGCTGGCGCAGCGGCCCGAGGAGCTGCGGGCCGAGGTCGAGGCCAACCTCGGCGCGCTCGGCCTCGACCCACTGCCGGTGGTCAACCTGCGCCGCGCGGAGACCGGTCCAGGCTTGCGCGCCGAGGGCGCGCAGGTGGTCGACATCGACGACCAGCTCGCCGTGCTGACCGCCCTGCGCGACGAGGGCAAGATCGGCAGGCTCGGGATCAGCAACGTCGGCCCAGAGGAGTTGCGCCGGGCCCTCCCGGTGGGCCTGGTCTGCGTGCAGAACAGCTACAGCCTCGTCTCCCGCGGCGACGAGGACATGCTCGGGATCTGCCTGGCCGAGGACATCGCCTGGGTGCCGTACTTCCCGCTCGGCAGCGCGTTCCCCGGCATGCCGAAGGTGACCGACGAGCCCGCCGTGCTCGCCGCGGCCCAGGCACTGGGCGCCACCCCGTCGCAGGTCGGACTGGCCTGGCTGCTCCACCACGCGCCGCACACTCTGCTCATCCCCGGGACGGCCGACGCCGCGCACCTGGAGGCGAACGTCGCCGCGGGCGCGCTCACCCTCGACGACGCGACGCTCGCCGCGCTGGACGCGGTCCCGAGCCGGTCGGGGGAGCCCACGTTCGAATGAGCCCCCCACGTGAGCTCCCGCCGTCTCAGCGCTCTTGCCGGCGCAGCGCGTCCTCGGTGACGGGGGTGAAGAAGTTGACGAGGTTGCCGTCCGGGTCGCGGAAGAGGAGGGAGCGGTTGCCCCACGGCATCGTCGTCGGCTCCTGAACGATCTCGCAGTCCAGCGAGGACACGCGCCGGTGTTCCGCGTCGACGTCGTCGACGCGGAACTCGATGATCACCGAGTGGTTGGCGGCGGGGCGGGCGACGTCCTGGCCGAACAGCGCCAGGGTGCGGGTGCTCGCGAGGGCGAGCGTGCACGAGGGGGTGACCAGCTCGGCGAAGTCGGGGGTCGCCCACCTCGCCGGGACGGCGGTGACCTGCTCGTAGAAGGCGACGAGGCGGGCGACGTCGTCGGTGATCATCCGGAGGGAGACGCAGTTCATGAGGGTGGCCTTTCGGGCGGTGGAGGCCCCGGGGATGCGGGGCGTCTCGCACGTTAGAGGCGATACCGGGCAGAATCCGCCCGGTATAGGGGGGACAATTTCGAGATGCCCACCTCGACCGCCCGGGTGCTCGCCCTGCTGGAGATCCTCCAAGGCGGCGGCCTGCGCACCGTTCCCGATCTGGCCGCCCGGCTCGGCGTGGACGAGCGCACCGTCCGCCGCTACGTCGGCCACCTGCTGGACCTCGGCGTGCCCGTCGACGCCGTGCGCGGCCGTTACGGCGGCTACCGGCTCGCGCCCGGTTACCGGATGCCGCCGCTGATGTTCACCGAGGAGGAGGCTCTGGCCGTGTCGCTGGGTCTGTTGGCGGGCCGCAGGGCCGGGCTGTTCGCCGGGGACGCGGCGGCGAGCGAGAGCGCGGCGGCGAAGCTGCGGCGGGCGCTGCCCCGGCGTCTGGGGCAGCGCCTGGACGCGCTGCTGGAGACCGTCGGTTTCACGGCGCGGCCCCGCCCGGCCGCCGCCCCGGAGGCGGAGGTGCTGCTCGAACTCGCCGAGGCCGCGCGCCACCAGCGTCCCGTGGCACTCACCTACAGCGACCGGAAGGGCCGCGGAAGCGACCGCACGGTGCTGCCCTACGGCCTGGTGGCGCATTCCGGGCGCTGGTACCTGACCGCCGCCGACCAGGGGGCCGCCGACCAGACCGCCGGGGACGGCGAGGTACGTACCTTCCGGCTGGACCGGATCGTCGCGCTGTCCGTGCGGTCCGGTTCGTTCGACGTCCCGGCGGGTTTCGACCCGGTGGCCGCCGTGCTGGACGGCATCGCGCGCACGCCCTGGGCCCACGAGGTCGTGGTGCGCGTCCGCGCCGACATCCCGCACGTCCGCCGCCACCTGCCGGCCGCGATCGCCACCGTGACCCCGGTTGCGGCCGGGGCCGACGGGGCCGGTGGAGCCGGTGGAGCCGGTGGAGCCGGTGGAGCCGACGACACCGGCGAGGCCGACGCGGCCACCGGCATCGGCACCGGCACCGGATGGGTGCGGGTGCGGCTGAGCGCCGAGCGGCTGGAGTGGATTCCGGCCGTGCTCGCCGCCGTGGACCGCCCGTTCGTCATCGAGCGCCCCGCCGCGCTGCGCGACCTGGTGCGCGCCCTGGCCCGCCGCCTCGACGCACACGCCACCACCGAAGGAAGCGGCCTTCCGCCTGGATGAGAAACGACCGCGGCCCGGTGTGTGTGGGGCACACCGGGCCGCGGAAGGTGGGGGGTTACCCAGCGAACTGGGTGGCGGGTGTCACTCGCGTGTCACCTGGGTGTCACTCGACGACGTTGAGGAGCAGGTTGGGCGAGCCCTCGCCCGGGTTGCCGACGACGTCCTTGGCGGCGCCGTCCGTCAGCGCCTTGGAGACGGCCTCCGGGGCGGCGTCCTTGTGCCCGGACAGGTAGACCGCCGCGGCGCCCGCGACGTGCGGGGAGGCCATGGAGGTGCCGGAGATGGTGTCGGTGGCGTCGTCACCGGTGTTCCAGGCGGCGGTGATGTCCACGCCGGGGGCGTACAGGTCGACGACCTTGCCGTAGTTGGAGAAGTCGGCCTGCGCGTCCTTGTTGTCGGTGGCACCGACGGTGATGGCCTCCGGCACGCGGGCGGGCGAGTTGTTCCCCGCGTCCGAGGACTCGTTGCCGGCGGCCACCGCGAAGGTGACGCCCGCCTTGATGGAGTTCTGCACCGCCGTGTCCAGCGCCTCGTCGGCGCCGCCGCCCAGCGACATGTTGGCGACCGAGGGGGCCTTGGCGTTCTTGGTCACCCAGTCGATGCCGGCGACGACCTGCTCGGTGGTGCCGGAGCCGTTGTCGTCCAGGACGCGGACGGCCACCACGTCGGCCTTCTTGGCGACGCCGTGCGCCTCGCCCGCCACCGTGCTGGCGACGTGCGTGCCGTGCCCGTTGCCGTCGGAGGCGTCGTCGTCACCGTCGACCGCGTCGAAGCCGCTGGTGGCGCGGCCACCGAAGTCCTTGTGCGTGGTGCGGACACCGGTGTCGATGATGTAGGCGGTCACGCCCTCGCCCGCGCTGTCCGGGTAGACGTACTTGTCGTCCAGGTTCAGCTCGGGGGTGTCGATCCGGTCCAGGCCCCAGTTGGGCGGGTTGGCCTGCTCGGCGCTGACGGTGTGCTTCTGGTTGGCGAAGACCTTGTCGACGGCCGGGTCGGCGGCCAGTTCCTTGGCCTCGCTCGCGGACATCTTCGCCGAGTAGCCGTTGAGGGCCTTGGTGAAGGTTCTGCGGACCTTGCCGCCGTGGTCGACGATGACCGTCTTGCCCTTCGCGGCGGCGGACTTGGTGCTGACCGCCGACTTCTTCATCGTGACGATGTAGCTGCCCTTGACGGCGTGTGCCGACTTGGCGCCCACGACCGTTCCGGTGGCCTGTGCCTCCGGGGCCGCGCTGGCGGGGAGCGCCGTGACGGTACCGATCGCGGCGGCTGCGACCGCCGCGGATATGCCGAGAGCAACCTTCTTGTGCGTCACTGCCATGGGGAGGGTTCCTCCTCGTGTGGGGGGTGCGCCTGTGGGGTGCGCGTTCGGCACGCTAGGCGCATTGTCACGGGCAGGACAAGGGGTGACCGGCACGGGCCGACGAGGCGTCAATTGCCGCACGTACGGTCATTCTTCGCGGCTCGGTCAGCCGACCCGCCCCCCTCGGCGGACCGGACGTTTACCGGTGGCCCCTCAGTGCGGAGCGCGCCGCCGCCGCACGGAACCGCTCAGTGGTCCGACCTGTGAGGGACGCCCGCCTCGCCCCGCCCGGCTGCCGCGCCCGGCGCCTGCGGCACCCAGCCGAGGCTCGCGGCGCGCATGCCGAGCTGGAACCGGGTGGTGGCGCCCAAACGTTCCATCAGCCCGTGCAGCCGCCGCTGGAAGGTGCGGTAGCTGATGCCGAGTTGACGCGCCATCACCTGGTCGGTCATGCCCGTCGTGAGCAGCGCCAGCAGCCTGGCCTCCTCGCGGCTCGGCCCGTCGTGCGCACCGGGACGCCGCCCCGCCAGATATTCCGAGATCGGCAGCGCTCTGCCCCACAGCACCTCGAAGAACTCGCACAGCACCTCCAGCAGCCCGGAGGGGTGGACGACGACGCTGCTGGCCAGCTCGTGGGGCGCGGCCCGCAGCGGGATCAGCGCGATGTGGTCGTCCGCGATCAGCATCTTCGTCGGGGTGTCGGCCATGACCCGGGCGTCCTCCCCGAGCCGGGCCGCCGCACCGATGTCTCCCTCGAACCGGTGGGAGGCGGCCAGTCCGTCGGTGTCGTAGATGACGCGGTAGCCGACGCCCCGGCGCAGCATCTGCGCCTGCACGGGCATCATGCCGGTCTTCGGATCGAGGCGGTCGGGATCGCTGTTGGCGTACGGCGGCCGGTCGATGCCCCGTATCTGGGCGCGTGCGCTGCGCTGGAGCTGGTCGACCTGGCGGATGACGGCCGCCCGCCCGGTGACGATCTCCACCAGGTCCAGCGGGTCGCGGCCCGGCGCGTTGGCCCGGAAACGGGCCGCCAGGTGCTGGATGTGGCGGCGGGTGCGATGGATCTCCTCCTCGCGGGCGAGCAGCAGCGATTCGAAGGCGATCTCGGGCGCCACCGGCAGGTAGCGCGCCTCGCCGTGGCCCCGGTCCGCGGCGAACCGCCCGACCAGGTTGAGCTTCTCCAGCGAGGTGAGCGCCGCACGGACGCGGGCGGCGCTCAGCCCCGCGGCGGTGCGCAGCTCGCCGACGGTCACGGCGCCGTCCACGAGTGCCTCGTAGACCTGCTGCTCGACCGGGTCGAGATCCAGAGCCTCCAACATGCTGGGCATCCTCAGCTCGGTGGCGAGTTCACGTCAATGACCGAACCCCGCCAGCCCCGCGCCAAATACACAGGAACCCTGCGAAAAACCGGCTCCGGGGAGTCCGCGCATACCCCGCCAGGGCATCCGGCTAGGGTGGTCGCCATGCCGACGGAGCAGTTCACGCGCCACTCCCGCACCCCCTGGTGCGCCCGCGCGCTGCTGCTCGCCGCCCTGCTCCTGGGCCTGGTCACCATGCACACCCTCGGCCACCCCTCGTCCGAGCAGGCGTCGGCCGCACCCGCGGCCTCCGCGGCCTCTACGGCCTCTACGGCCTCCGCGGCGCGGAGTGGCGGCCTCGCCCTCACGGCACCGGCCGAAGCCACCGGGCCCGCCGCGCACGCCATGTCCGGCGCCCAGGCCTCCGGCGCCCAGACCGCACCCGCCGCGCACGCCGCGCATGGTGCACCCGCCACGCACGCCGCGCTTGGTGCACCCGTCACGCATGGTGCGCCCGGCGATCACGCCGCGCCGCCTCAACAAGGCGAGCACGACACCCGTCACAGCCACGGCGACGGAGACAGCCACGGAGACGGCCACGGCGACGGTCACGGCACCGGCGACGGCCACGGCACCGGGATGGACCCCACCTCCATGTGCCTCGCCATCCTGGGCGTGTGGTCCGCCGTCGCGCTGCTGGGCGTGCTGGTGGTGCTGGTGCTGCGTCGGCGCGGAGCGGACCTCGCCGCTGCGTACCGCACCCGGCTGTTGCGCACCCTGTGGCCGCTGCCGCCGCCCAGAACCGCGGTCCGTCTCGCGCGGTTGTCGATCCTGCGGACCTGACAGGGCCCGCACCCACGCCCGTACGCCCCGAGGAAGCCGCCGGCTGCCCCGGAGTGAGGGCGTGCGTGTGCCCAGGTACGACAACAGGAGACAACCACGTGAGGTATCCCCATGCGTTCCCTCCCCACGCGTCGCACCGTGCTCGGCACCGGTGCGGCCCTCACCGCCGGCGGCCTGCTGGCGGCCTGTTCCGACACGGAGAGCACTGACAGCGCGGGCGGCGGGCGCCCGGGCGGTTACGTCGAACCCGACGGCGCCGAAGTCCGCGCCGCGGAGGCCGACCGCCCGAAGGGCCGCACCGAGAAGGTACGGCTCACCGCCACCCGCACCCGGCTGGAGCTGGGCGACGGCACGACCGCTTCGTCGTGGGCGTACGGCGACCGGGCGCCCGGCAAGGAGGTGCGGATCACCGCGGGCAACACGCTCGCGCTGACGCTCGCCAACCACCTGCCGGAGGCGACGTCCCTGCACTGGCACGGGCTGGCGCTGCGCAACGACATGGACGGGGTCCCCGCGCTCACCCAGCGGGAGATCAAGCCCGGTGCCGACTTCACCTACCGCTTCGCCGTCACCCACCCGGGCACGTACTGGTTCCATCCGCACTCGGGCGTCCAGCAGGACCGCGGCCTGTACGCGCCGCTGATCGTGGAGGACCCGAAGGAGCCGTTGGAGTACGACAAGGAGTGGGTGGTCGTCCTCGACGACTGGGTGGACGGCATCGACGGCTCCACGCCGGACGGCGTCCTCGCCGAGCTGAGCAAGGGCATGGACCACGGCGGCATGAAGGACGGCGGCGGCATGAAGGACGGCGGCGGCCGGGGCGAGGACGGCACTCAGGAGGACGGCGCTCAGGAGAGCGGCGGCCACGGCATGCACGGCATGGGCGGTGGCTCCCGCCCGGCCACGAAGGGGCCGAAGGGGCCGAAGGGGCCGAAGGGGCCGAAGGGGCCGTCGCGGATGATGATGGGGGCCACGAGTGAGCTGCTGGGCGGCGACGCGGGGGACGTGAAGTACCCGTACTACCTGGTGAACGGGCGCACCCCGCACGATCCGGAGAGCTTCCGGGCCCGGCCGGGCGACCGCGTGCGGATCAGGTTGGTCAACGCGGGCGGCGACACCGCCTTCCGCGTCGCGCTCGGCGGTCACCGCATGACCGTCACCCACACCGATGGCTACCCGGTCGAGCACGCCACCACGGACGCGCTGCTGCTGGGCATGGGCGAGCGCTACGACGTGCTCGTCACCGTCAAGGACGGCGTCTTCCCGCTCACGGCGCTGGCCGAGGGCAAGAAGGAGCAGGCCCGTGCGCTGCTGCGTACCGGCGGGGGCGCCACGCCGCCGGCCGGGGCCCGCCCCCAGGAGCTGGACGGCAAGCTGCTGACCGCCGGGAAGCTGAGGGCCGACGACTCGGTCCGCCTTGAGGCGGGCAAGCCGGACCGCACGGTCACCTTCAAGCTGACGGGCTCCATGGCGAAGTACGACTGGGGCATCAACGGCAAGAAGTACGACCCGAAGCAGCGCCACCCCGTCACGGCGGGCGAACGGGTAAGGCTGCGGTTCGTGAACACCACGGACATGTGGCACCCCATGCACCTGCACGGCCACACGTTCGCCCTCCCGGACGGCGGGCCGCGCAAGGACACCGCGATCGTGCTGCCCGGCAAGACGCTGGAGGTGGACTTCGACGCCGACAACCCGGGGCTGTGGATGGTCCACTGCCACAACGTCTACCACGGTGAGGCGGGCATGATGACGGTGCTCGGCTACCGTAAGTGAGCACGTGGGGCGGGTGCCGGACGCCGGTCGGGGGCCCGCCCCTAAACGTCAGCCCGACGATTACACTCGGGCCCGTGGCTCAACTACGTCTCGCGCTGAATCAGATCGACTCCACCGTCGGCGACCTGGAGGGCAACGCCGCGGCCGTCCTGCGGTGGACCCGGCACTCCGTCGAGCAGGGCGCCCACCTGGTGGCCTTCCCGGAGATGATGCTGACCGGCTACCCGGTCGAGGACCTGGCGCTGCGCCGGTCGTTCGTCGAGGCGAGCCGCACCGCGGTGCGGGACCTCGCGCGGCGGCTGGCCGACGAGGGCCTGGGCGAGGTGCCGGTCGTCGTCGGCTATCTCGACCGCTGCGAACAGGCGCAGCCCCGCTACGGGCAGCCCGCCGGTGCGCCGCAGAACGCGGCAGCGGTGCTGCACCGCGGCGAGATCGTGCTGACGTTCGCCAAACACCACCTGCCCAACTACGGCGTCTTCGACGAGTTCCGCTACTTCGTGCCCGGCGACACGATGCCCGTCATCCGCGTCCACGGCGTCGACGTGGCGCTGGCCATCTGCGAGGACCTGTGGCAGGAGGGCGGCCGGGTCCCGGCCGCGCGCAGCGTGGGTGCCGGGCTGCTGCTGTCCATCAACGCCTCGCCGTACGAGCGGGACAAGGACGACACCCGTCTGGAGCTGGTACGCAAGCGCGCACAGGAGGCGGGCTGCACCACGGCCTACCTGGCGAAGACCGGCGGCCAGGACGAGCTGGTCTTCGACGGCGACTCGATCGTGGTCGACGCGGAAGGCCGCGTCCTCGCGCGCGCAGGCCAGTTCGAGCAGACCAGCGTCGTCCTCGACGTGGAGCTGCCCGCTGCCGCCGCCACCCCGCCCTCCGGGGACGTGGACGACGGTCTGCGCGTCGAACACCGGGTGCTCTCCGCCGAGCCGCTGCCCGCCCGCGAGCCCCGGATCGCCGGCAGCGAGGCGCCCCGCATGGAGGACGACGAGGAGATCTACACGGCGCTCGTCACCGGCCTGCGCGCCTACGCCGCCAAGAACGGCTTCCGCTCCGTGCTGATCGGGCTGTCCGGCGGCATCGACTCCGCGCTGACCGCCGCCCTGGCCTGCGACGCCGTGGGCGCCGAGAACGTCTACGGCGTCGCCATGCCCTCCCGCTACTCCTCCGGGCACTCCAAGGAGGACGCCGCCGAGCTGGCCGAGCGCACGGGGTGCAACTTCCGCACGGTCGAGATCGAGCCGATGTTCGCCGCCTACATGCGTTCCCTGGAGCTGACGGGCGTCGCCGAGGAGAACCTCCAGGCCCGGCTCCGGGGCACCCTGCTGATGGCGCTCTCCAACCAGGAGGGCCACATCGTGCTGGCCCCGGGCAACAAGTCGGAGCTGGCGGTGGGCTACTCGACGCTGTACGGGGACGCGGTGGGTGCCTACGGGCCCATCAAGGACGTCTACAAGACGAACGTCTTCCGGCTGGCCGAGTGGCGCAACCGCGCCGCCCGGGAGCGCGGCCAGACCCCGCCCATCCCGGAGCGCTCGATCAGCAAGCCGCCGAGCGCCGAGCTGGCGCCCGGCCAGGTCGACACGGACTCGCTACCCGACTACGACGTGCTCGACGGCATCCTGAAGCGGTACGTCGACAGGGACCAGGGCGCCGCCGACATCGTCGAGGCGGGCTTCGACGCGGAGACGGTCCGCCGCGTGCTGCGGATGACCGACCGCGCGGAGTACAAGCGGCGCCAGTACCCGCCGGGCACCAAGATCTCCCCCAAGGGCTTCGGCAAGGACCGCCGCCTGCCGATCACGAACGGCTGGCGGGAGGGCTGAGAGGCGCGGTGGCCCGGTCCTCGGGCCACTCCCCCGCGCTCACCTGCCGGGGGACCGCCGCGCTCACCTGCCGGGAAGCCGCTGCGGGCGCCCGTGGGGAAGCCGCTGCGGGCGCCCGTGGGGCAGTCGCTGCCCGTGGGGAAATCGCTGCGCGCGCCCGCGGGGAGGCCGGCCGTCGCTCGAACGTGCGGAAGGCGGCCCAGCACAGCGCCAGCGCCCCCGCGAAGACCGGCAGCCACCCCAGCCGGGCCGCCACCCACCAGGCGCTGTCCGGTTCGGTGTGCAGCCCGGCCAGCGGCCCGGCGGCCAGTCCGGTCGCGGTGACCGTCATCATCGCCGTCTGGTGCCACAGGAACACCGTCATCGCCGAGAGGTTGACCAGCGCGACGGCGGCCCACACCCCGGGGCGGGCGCACACCCGCCGCAGCGGCCCGCGCAGCAGCAGCGCTCCCCCGCACTGCGCGAGGCCGAAGGTGACGGCCGCGAGGCTCGGCGGGGCCAGGTTGGACATCGCCGCGCCCGGCACCCCCACCATGGAGGCCGGGTAGCCGGCGCACAGCACGAGCACCGCCGTCGCCGAGGCGCCGCCCAGCAG
>NZ_JASKYT010000121.1:0-18001 GCF_041028275.1 Streptomyces sp. PU-14G | reverse complement strand
CCACGTACTGACGCACGTCGTCGAGCACCTCATCCGCGTCCCACTCGATCCGGTTCAGCATCCGGTGCATGCGGTCCGGGCCTTCGTGACCGGCTTCCTCCGCCAGCGTCCAGCCGTTCTTCCGCTGCAGCGGAGCGATCAGGCCCCGCATATAGGCCAGTGCCGACTCACGCGGCTCCGACCTGCTGAAACGATGCACGAACCGCTCATGCACAGCGTCCAGTTCACCCGCCCACAACCTGACATCAGCAAGATCCCCACCCATGAACAGGCCAACGACCAACCTGGCCACCAGTCACAGCAAGCACCGTTGCAGTACTAGACCGCTCCACCGGTACCCCAGGTCAGGCGCTTCTGACTTGGGGTTGTGGTTCAGCGGATACGGCGGCAACGCTTCGCCCGCTCCGCGCGCGTCTGCCCGGTCTCAGTCCTGGTCTCAGACGTGGCCCGGGGCGCCGGCAGAAAGGCGTCTCCGCCAGGGTCCTGGTGGTCCGTGTTCGGTTCGAGGAGGCGCGTTTCGACGCCGGGGCGCACCCGGGCCGTGCGGGCGGAAGGCCATGCAAGTCCCGCAGCCGGGGTGGTGCTGGGTGCACCCCGTAGCGGCAGGCTGAGCCCATCGAGCGGACGGTCCGGACGCGACATGCTCAAGGGGTCGCGAAGGCAGCCCTGTTGGAAGGAAACTCCGTGTCCGTTCGTCCTCTCACCTCTGCCCCGAACAAGCTGAAGAAGCAGCGTGGCCGCCGCGTGTTGTCGGTGGTCGCCGCGCTGGCGGTCCTGGGCGGCGGTCTCGCCGTGAGCGGTTCCCTGGCGTACGGCGCAGAGAACCGCGCCGGTGAGCGCGACGCCGTGAGCAAGGGGGCGAAGAGTCTGGTGCACGAGGACGGTTTCCCCGCCGTACTGGCCGCCGTCGAGGACTCCCGCGGACACGTCCGCGACTACACGGCCGGCACCGGCGACCGGGAAACCGGCGCGGCCGTGCCGGTGAACGGTCAGGTCCGGGCCGGCAGCAACACCAAGTCGTTCACCGCGGCGGTCGTGCTCCAGTTGGTCGGTGAGGGCAAGGTGGACCTGGACGAGCCGATCGAGACATACCTGCCGGGTCTGGTGCACGGGGACGGCATCGACGGGACACGGATCACCGTACGGAACCTGCTCCAGCACACCAGTGGCCTGCCCGATTACACGCAGTCGCTGGACCCGAATCCGTTCGAGATCCGCGACACGTACTACCACCCGCGGGACCTGCTCGACCTCGCCCTGAGCAAGAAGGCGGTGTTCGAGCCCGGCGCGAAGTGGCAGTACAGCAACACCAACTACCTCCTGGCGGGCCTGCTCGTCGAAAAGGTCACGGGCCGGCCCTTCGGGGAGGAGATCACGAACCGCGTCATCCACCCCCTCGGGCTGAAGGACACCTACTGGCCGAGCGTGGGCGAGCGCGGCATCCGGGGCTCCCACCCCAAGGGCTACGGCTCCACGACTCCTGGCGGTCCCCTGAAGGACATCACCCGCCTCGATCCGTCGCAGGCCTGGGCGGCCGGGCAGCTCGTCACCACCCCGCGCGACCTCAACCGCTTCTTCTCCGCCCTGCTGGGCGGCGAGGTGCTGGACGCGGCCGAGCTGGAAGAGATGACCACCACGGTCCCGGCCGCCGAGGGCTCCGTCACACCGAACACCGAGTACGGTTTGGGCCTCTTCCGCACCCCCCTGTCTTGTGGCGAGGAACTGTGGGGCCACGGTGGCTCCATCCACGGCTACGAAACCTTCAGCGGGGTCACGGACGACGGCCGCGCGGCCACGGTGGCTGTCACGGCGCTGTCGAGCGCGGTGGCTGCCGAGCCCGAGGAGATGCAAAAGGCCCACAAGCACGTGCAGGACCTGGTGGACACTGCCGTCTGCAAGTAGCCGCTCGTCGCCGCCGTTCGTCACCCCCACTCACCGCGTCGCTGCCCGCCAGTCACGGGCAGCGACGCGGTCGCCTGTCCCGGGGTGGCGATGTGGTTGCCTCTCACGGGATGGTGATGTGGTCGCCCATCCCGGATGTCCCCGCCGCCTGGCCAACCGCCGCGCCTGGCCAACCGCCGCGCCTGGCCGGCCGCCGCCCGGCTCGCCGACCACGCGGAGGACTCCCCGGGGACGCAGCGCGGTCAAGCGCGCGTCCCGTGGCAGATCACGCGTGGCGGTCGACGGGACGCGTGGTCGCCGCGCATCGGTGAACCCGAGGGCCCCGAGCCGTTCGACGGCCCCCTCGACCAGCACCTCGGGCGCGCTCGCGCCGGCGCTCAACCCCACGGTGCGGACGCCTGCCAGCCACTCGGGGTGAGCTGGTCCGCGTGGGGCAGCAGCCGGGGGGGGGTTCCGGCGTCCTGGGCGACCTCCACCCTCCGGACCGTGTTGCTCGAATTCGCGGACCCGACGACGAGCACGAGGTCGCTGCGCCCGGCGATCGCCTTCACCGCGTTCTGCCGGTTCTGGCTGGCGTAGCAGATGTCCTCGCTTCCAGGTCCGACCAGGTCGGGAAACCTCTCACGGAGAATGGAGACGATTTCGGCCGTGTCGTCCACCGACATGGTGGTCTGGGTGAGAAGGGCCGCGGGCGTCTCCCGCGGGAGTTCGAGCCGCCTGGCCTCGTCCGTGTTCCCGACGATGACCGTACGGTCGGGGGCCTCCCCGTACTCGATCTCCTCGTGGTCGGCGTGTCCGACGAGGATCAGGGTGCGCTCGTCGCGGGCGAAGCTGCGTGCCTCCTGGTGCACCTTCGCGACGAGCGGGCAGGTCGCGTCGATGACCGTGAGCCGGCGCGCGGCGGCATTGCCGCGGACCTGAGGGGACACGCCGTGCGCCGAGAAGACGCACACCGCCCCGTCCGGAATCTCGGCCTCCGTGTCGACGAAGTCAGAACGACGCCACGTGTCGCCGACACGACTTCGGGCCCTGCCCACGACATGTGCAGGGCCCTTTTCCCGACCGCAACGCGGCGTATCTCCTTCCGCGCGCCGAAGACGCGCTCTCCTACGCCGTGCGGGCCGGCCCGCGCGGGGCTCCGTATCCGGCGGGCCCGGTGACATGGAAACCGAGTCCGTCGGCGTTCTCCTCGCCGATCTCGGTCATCGTGTCGACGACCTTGCCGAGCCCGTCCCAGCCCTCCTTGTCCTTGTGCACCTGGACGATGACCTGGATGGCCTTGCCGTCCTTCGAGGCCATCAGGCCCGGTGGCCGTCCCGCGACGCCTTCGACGCCTTCGACCTCTTCGGTGTCCTTGAACGCTGGGCGTCGGCTTCGGCCTTGGCCATGTCGGCGCGGGCGATGCCGCCGGGCCGGTCGTAGACCACGATGGCGGGCACGGTGTCGGTGCTCTGGAACTTCTCGGCCTGCTCGACGACCTCGGTCGACTCCGCGTTGCTGGGCAGCCAGGCCGAGTTGTCGTTGCGCTCGACGTCACCGAGCTTGCCTGCCAGCATCATGGACGGGATCAACAGGGCGATCCAGAGGGCCAGGACGACCCATTTCGCCACTCTGCCGCTGGGCAAGGACATCAGTTTCCGCAGCATGGGGATTCCTCGTCGTTCAGTCGACATGAGAGAGCTTGTCGGGGTTGGCCACGGCGTAGATCCCGCACACCTGGTCGCCGTCCGGGGTGAGGTCGAGAACGATGACCGCGTAGGGGTTGTCGTCGGCGAACAGCAGCGCGGACGGGTCGCCGTTGACGCTGCGGTAGGCGATGTCGAGGCCCTTTCCGGAACGCGGGGCGAGCGCGGTGAGCAGGCGGGTGACCTTCTCGCGGCCGTGGAGGGGCCGCAGACCGCCCCCCGCCGCCTGTCCCTTGCCGCCACCGTCTCCCCACAGGGTCACCTCGGGCGCCAGGATCTCCATGAGGGCGTCGAGGTCGCCGCCGAACGCGGCGGCCAGGAAACGTTCGGTCGCCTCCCGCCGCACGTGCGGGTCGGCCTGGTAGCGGGGGCGCCGGGCCTGCACGTGTTCGCGCGCGCGGTGGGCGAGCTGGCGTACCGCCGCGGGACTGCGTTCGAGGATTTCCGCGATCTCGGTGTGGGCGTAGCCGAACACCTCGTGCAGCACGAACACCCCTCGCTCCAGGGGGGTGAGGGTCTCCAGGACCACCAGCAGAGCCATCGAGACCGACTCGGCGCGTACCGCCGCATCAGCCGCGTCGTCGGGAAGGGGAAGGTCGGTGAGGGGGCCGACGAGGGGTTCCGGCAGCCAGGGTCCGACGTAGGTCTCCCGGCGGCGGCTGAGGGCGGCCCGGTGGGCGAGGGCCCGGTTCATCGCGATCCGCACCAGGTAGGCGCGCGGGTTGTGGATCTCCTCGGCACCGCGCGCCTGGGTCCTGGCCGTCCACGCCAGCCACGTCTCCTGCAGGACGTCCTCGGTGTCGGCGACGCTGCCGAGCATGTTGTAGACGATGGAGAACATCAGCTCGTGGTGGTCTTGGAACACGCGTGTCGCGCTGCTCGGCACCTGGCTTGACGCGCCCTCATGCGGGCTGCTTCCGGGCGCTGCCGGTGAGTCCGGCGGGGTGTCGGTCATCGTGGGCTCCCGTCGCGGTTGCGGTCTGAGAGTCGTCCAGGCACCCGAGGTGTGACACCTCCCTGCGACATGTGACCCATGTCTCATCGGTGGCTGGCGGTGTGCTGTGCGTGTGCGAGCGGCCCCCTGCGGGCCCCGGCGCCGGGAGAGTGGGCCCCCGTACACGCCGTTGTCCTCGACCGTGACGACGAGCCGTGCGTCGCGGGCCGCCGGAACGAGTGCCGGGCCCACCGGCTTCACCCACCGTGGATCGAGGGCGAGCGCGGTGATGCCTTGGTCGGCCAGGCGGCCCGCCGCCTCGACGCATACGCCGGCCATCACACCCGCCGAGCAGCAGCACGTCCGTCGCCGCTCCGTCGCCCGTCCGGGCCAGGACGTCCATGCCGCCGAGCGTGCCGCAGCCGGGGATCTCCTCGCCGGCCGGCGCCTTCGGATAGCGGAGCATGGTCGGGCCGGTGGAGTCGGCCAGCGCCTCGGCGAGCAGCTCGGCCAGGCGCGCCGCGTCGCGCGGTGCGGCGATCCGCAGCCCGGGTACCAGCTGGCTGATCGAACCGTCCCACGTGCCGTTGTGGCTCGCACCGTCCGGCCCGGTCACTCCGGCCCGGTCCAGCACGAAGGCGGTCCTGGGGTACCTCGCCGACAGGCAGCTGGCCGACGGCGGTCTCGAGCCGGGATGGAGCCGCAGCCGCCTGCACACGATCTTCCGGGCGCGGCTGGCCGTGTGCACGGCGGAACCGCACGACCGGCGCGCCGCCGGGGTGGCCGAACGGATCGAGCGGTCCTGACGGTCACGCCCGGCCGCCGTGTCACATTCCGCCTGCCCTGCTGCTCCTAGAGGAGAGGAATCACCTCGAACTCGACAAGGAGTGGTCATGTCAACACGGAGTGCAGCCGCCGCGGCCGGGCAGGACCCGGCGGAGGCCGGGGACCCGAGGCGGTGGCTGATCCTCGCCGTCATCTGCGTCGCCCAGCTCATGGTGGTCCTCGACGTCAGCGTGATGAACCTCGCGCTGCCGTCGGCGCAGGAAGACCTGGGGTTCACGATGGCCGACAGGCAGTGGGTCGTCACGGCCTACGCGCTGCCGTTCGGCAGCCTCCTGCTGTTCTGCGGACGGCTGGCTGACATGATCGGCCGCAAGGAGACCTTCCTCATCGGGCTGACCGGTTTCGCCGTCGCCTCCGCCGTGGGGGGCGCTGCGGTCAACTTCACGATGCTGGTCACGGCACGCGCCTGCCAGGGGGCGTTCGGCGCGCTGCTGGCGCCGGCCGCTCTGGCCTTGCTGACCACCACGTTCACCGACCCCAAGGACCGGGGCAAGGCGTTCGGCGCCTTCGGCGGGGTCGCGGCCAGCGGCGCGGGCCTCGGGCTGGTGCTCGGGGGTGCGCTGACCTCCCTGTCGTGGCGGTGGTGCCTGTACGTCAACCTCCTCTTCGCCGGGATCGCGCTGCTCGGCGCCGCCCTTCCGATGGCCAAGAAGCCCAGGACGCCGGGCGCCCGACTGGACGTCCCGGGCGTGCTGCTGGTGTCGGGCGGGATGTTCTGCACGGTCTACGGCTTCTCCAACGCCGCGTCGCACAGCTGGGGCACACCCTCCTCGTACGGCTTCCTCATCGCCGGAGCCGCGCTGCTGTGCGTGTTCGTCGGCTGGCAGTCGCGCGCCGCGCAGCCGCTGCTGCCGCTGCGGGTCGTGCTCGACCGCAACCGAGGCGCCGCTTACCTCACCATGCTGCTCATCGGGGCCGCCATGTTCGGTCTCTTCCTCTTCCTCGTCTACTACCTGCAGAACACCCTGGAGTACTCGGCGATCGTCTCGGGCGTCTGCCTGCTGCCGATGGTGGTGGTCTCCGGCGTGATGACCAACGTGGGCAACATCGTCCTGATGCCGCGATTCGGCCCCAAGCCGCTGGTCATCGCGGGCCTGCTGCTCAACGCGGCCGGCACGGCCTGGCTGACCAGGATCGGGGTGGATTCGAGCTATGCGACGGCCTTGCTGGGGCCGCTGTTGATCGACGGGGTCGGCATGGGCCTCATCTTCGCCTCGGCCTTCCGTACCGGTACGTCGGGAGTGGCACCGCAGGACGCCGGGATCGCGTCGGCGAGCGTCAACACCGGGCAGCAGCTCGGCGGTGCGATCGGTACCGCGTTGCTCAACACGATCGCGGCCAGCGCCACCACGAGCTACCTGGACAGTCACGCGCAGGGGCGGCCGACGGCGTCGGAGTTCGGCCTCGCGACGGTGCACGGCTACACGACGGTGTTCTGGTGGTGCGCCGGAATCCTGGTGGCCGGCGCCGTCGTCTGCGGTGCGCTGCTGCGCCGCGGGCCGCTGCCCCCGCTCGAAGGCGCTCCCGTCAAGGAGGCGCCCCAGCAGGCCGAAACCACACGAGCGTGACGGTCTCAGGCCCGCCGGAGAGCCTGACGCCGACCGCCGCGCCGCACAGCAGGAGTGCCGAGCACCGGCACCCGCCGCCGTGAGCGACCGTTGCCGACAGCGGCATGCCGCCGTGGGTGAACGCTGCGGGTGAACGCGGTGGCGGTCGGCAAGAGCCGGGTGGTCCTGGCACCTCGGCCGTCTCGACGGCCGGGCCGGACCGCCCGGCTCGCGCGTGCGGTGCCGGGCGTGCTTCGCCAAGCCTGCGCCAAGCCGTTGGACAGTCTCGGCCAAGCCGTCTGCTCAATGCTGTGACGCGTAAGGTCCGGGGAAGATCGCCGCGTTGGCCGAGACCGGTGGGTCCCGCCCGGACACGTTGCTTCCCACCCGGAGCTGGACTGGCGGCCGAGTGCGGCCCAGCACCGTCGGCGGCTGTCTTGACCGCCGCGCGACGGTGCCACGGAGGCGTTCCCGGTCCCGTGGCTCACCAGGGGCCGTGGTCGGCCAGCCCCAGGACCAGGACGGCCACCGCGGTGGCGAGGAAGACGATCCCGCCCACGATGTCGCGGGAGCCCACCCGCAGGTGGGCGATGATCGCTCCGATGAAGTACAGCACGAGCCCGCAGGCGGCGAGGGTGCCCAGGAGCGGCACGGCGAGCCCGGCCAGCAGCCCCACCGTGCCCGCCGCCAGCAGCATGCCCAGCACCGGAACGTACTTCCGGGGCAGGCCCTTCATGTCCGCCTGGGTCTTGGGGTAGTCGTGGCCGATCAGGTAGGTGACGGCGGCGGCACCGTTGAAGACCGCACCGATGAGGGTGACCGTGAGGTAGGCGGCGAACACGATTTCTCCGTTTCCCTGGGGAACAGTGTTGCTGGGCGCTCCGTCGGCAGCTGGCGTTTTCCTTTAAGACAAGCCGGCGACCCGATGTGTGACATCGGTGTGCGCCCGGGCCGCAGGCCCGGCTCCTTCGCACCGGTCGGCCGCGCCCTCGCAGGCGACGCGGGGCACGGACCTCGCCGAGACCGTGGCGATCACCGCGGCGATCACCGCGGCGGGTGGGCACCCCGCGGCGAGCGTATCCACGACCCGGTCGGCACGCCGGTCACGGCCGGGCGCGCCGAGTGCTGAGGAAGGCGCGGTACGTGGTCCGCCCACGCGAGGTCGTCGGCCGATACCAGGGTGAGGCCGGCGAGGCTCGCCGGCGTGGCCCCCGTGAACGTCAGCACGTCCCGGTGCAGGTGGGACTGGTCGGTGTAGCCGCAGTCGGCCGCGACCCGGGCCGCCTGCTGCCCCATGGCCAGGAGAGTGGCGGCGCGGTCGAAGCGGACGAGCCGCACCGCACGCTTGGGCGGGAGCCCGATCTGCGCGTGGAACCGGGACCACAGCCGCTTGCGGCTCCAACCGAGTTCGGCGGCCAGCCCACCGACCCGTACGTGGTGGTGGTTGGCGACGATGCGGTCCCAGGCCCAGGCCAGCTCCGGGTCGATGGCCGGCTGCTCGGCGGACATGCGGGCCAGGAGCGCTTCCACCAGGGCGAAGCGCTCCTCCCAGGAAGCGGCCATGCCCAGCTGTTCAGCGAGGCGTGCCGCCCGCCGGTGGCCCCACAGGTCGGCGAGGGGCACCACGGCGCCTTCCAGGTCCGCCGGGCTCACGCCCAGCACCGTGCGCGCGATCGCCGGGGACAGGCGCACCTGCAGCCACTCGACGTGCGCGGCCTGTATCCGCGCCGCGCCTCCTGAGCCGAATCCGAGCCCGGTGACCAGGCTTTCCGTCTGCCGCCGCCCGGCGTGGTCGTAGATGACGGGCGCACCGTCGCCGCAGGCCAGTGCCAGCGTCACCACCGGATGCGGATCGAGCCGATGGTCGACCGGCGCCGGGCCGCGGTCGCGGAACCCGGACAGGACGACACCGGGCACGCGGCTGGGCCCGGCCGGGCGGGCGACGTCCCACACGGCGCCATCATCGCGCTCACGCACGGCAGTTGGCATGACCGCCATGGTACGTGGGCCCGCTGACGGGAACATTTCTCCAATCCGTCGGTCCGCACCGGCGGCGAAAGTGGGCGCATGCCTGCTACCCCAACCGCCCCCACGCCGGGCGTCAGACGCCTGTTGCGCCCCTACGCGGGCGGCTTCGCCGCCGTCGTCCTCCTGCAGATCGTCGGCGCCCTCGCCGGCCTCGTGCCGCTGCTCGCGGTCGTCGAGCTGGGCCGTACGCTGCTGGCGCCCGGCCCCCCTTCCCACGGGCACGTCCGCGACGTCGTCGTCGCGGGCGCGGCAGGGCTCCTCGTGCGGCTGCTGTTCACGGCCGCCGCGTCCGGTGTCGGGCACCTGCTCGACGGACACGTGCAGCTGTCGTTCCGCCGGCAGCTGGCCGCGAGCCTGGGGCGGGTGCCGATCGGCTGGCTGTCCCGGCGGCGTGGCGGCGAGCTGGCGAAGCTGGTGGGGGAGGACGTCAGCGCGGTACATCCGGTCATCGCGCATACGCCCGGGGAGCTGGTGTCGGCGTTCGTCGTACCGCTGGTCTCGCTGGTCTACCTCGTCACCGTGGACTGGCGGCTGACGCTGATCACGCTGATTCCCGTGCTGCTGGCTGTGGCGCTGGTGCCGCTGATGATGACGCCGACCCGGCTGCGGGAGCAGAAGGAGTTCGACGCGGCCATGGGGCGGATCTCGGCCTCGGTCGTCGAATTCGTGCAGGGCATCGCGGTGGTCAAGGCGTTCGGCGGCGCCGACCGCGCGCACCGCGACTTCCGTAGAGCCGTGGACGACTTCACGCACAGTTTCTCCGCGATGGTGCGCGGCCTGTCCTCAGTCGCCGCGGCGATGCAGGTGGCGCTGTCGCCGCCGTTCGTGCTGCTGGCGGTACTGGTCGGCGGTGCGTACCGGATCACCGGCGGCGGGCTCGCGCCGGCCGACCTGCTGCCCTTCGTGCTGCTCGGCCTCGGGCTCACGGCTCCGGTGGCCGCGCTCGGGCACGGCTTCGACGATCTGCAGGCCGCGCGGCGCGCCCTCGGCCGGATCCGGGACGTACTCGCCGAGCAGGCGCTGCCCGAGCCCGCGCGTCCGGTCGTGCCGCGGGGGCACCGGGTGGAGCTGCGCGGGGTCCGCTTCGGTTACGAGACCGACCGCGAGGTGCTGCGCGGCGTCGACCTCGTCCTCGACCCTGGCACGGTGACCGCGGTCGTCGGGCCGTCGGGGAGCGGCAAGTCCACGCTGGTGCAACTGCTGCCCCGGTTCTTCGATCCGGACCACGGCGCGGTGCTGCTCGGCGGCGTCGACCTGCGCGAGGTGGACAGCCGCGAGCTGTACCGGCGGGTGTCGTTCGTCTTCCAGGACGTACGGCTGCTGCGCGCCTCGGTCGCCGACAACATCGCCCTGGCCGTACCGCACGCCGACCACGACGACGTGGTCCGCGCCGCCCGGCTGGCGCACATCCACGACCGGATCCTGGAGCTGCCGCGCGGCTACGACGCGGTGATCGGGGAGGACGCGCGGCTGTCCGGCGGCGAGGCGCAGCGGATCTCGATTGCCCGCGCCCTGCTCGCCGACGCGCCCGTGCTGGTCCTCGACGAGGCGACCGCCTTCGCCGACCCGCGGACCGAGGCGACGGTGCGCGAGGCGCTGGCGCTGACCCGGGGCGTGCGCACGACGCTGGTCATCGCCCACCGGATGGAGACGATCGCCGACGCCGACACCGTCGTGATGCTGCGCGACGGGAAGATCGTCGAACGCGGCACACCGGCGGAACTGCGCGCCCGGGGAGGAGAGTTCGCCGCGTTCTGGCGGCTCCACACCGGCGTGACCGAACACGACACCGGCCTGGCCGGACGCGACGCTGGCATGACCGAACACGACACCGGCGCGACCGCACGCGACGCTGGCATGACCGGACGTCACACCGGCGCGCGCGGAGTCGGCACGGGCGTGGCCGGAGTCGGCACTGACGCGCGCGGAGTCGGCACTGACGCGCGCGGAGTCGGCACTGACGCGCGCGGAGTAGGCACGGGCGTGACCGGGGACCGTACCGGCGGTACCGGGGGCCGCACCGGCGTGACCGAAGGGGAGGAGACCCGATGATCACCATGCTGCTGCGCGTGCTCGGCCGCGAGTACGCCGGGCGAGTACACCGCACCGTCGCCCTCATGACCGCGACCGCCCTCGCCGAAGGCCTGTCGTACGCCCTGCTGGTCCCCGTACTGCGCGCGCTGTTCGGCGAGTCGCCAGACGACGCCTGGCCCTGGCTGCTCGCCTTCGGCGCCGCGGTCGCCGGCTACGCCGTGCTGCGCTACGCCGGGGACCGGTCCGGCTTCCGCGCCGGGACCACGATGCTGAACGGCATGTACCACCGGCTCGGCGACCACCTCGCCCGGCTGCCCATCGGCTGGTACCGGCCCGGCCGCGTCGGCGAGGTGTCGGTGCTGGCGAGCCAGGGCGTGCTGGAGGCGATGAGTGTGATCGCGCATCTGCTGGCGCCGTTCGTCTCCGCCTGCGTGACGCCGCTGACGATCGTCGGCGTGATGCTCGCCTACAACTGGCAGCTGGGCCTCGCCGCCTTGGCCGCCGCGCCCCTCGTGGCCGCGATCCAGTTCCGTACGGCACGCGCCACCACCGCCGCCGACACCGAGCGCGTCGCCCGCGAGCGCGAGGCCACAGGGCGCGTCCTCGAGTACCTCAGGGCCCAGCCGGTGCTGCGGGCCGGCGGTCGCACCGCGGAGCGCTTCCAACTGCTCGACGATTCCCTCGCCGACCAGCAGCGCGCCTCCCGCCGGGCCACGCTGTCGGCGCTGCCCGGCGTGCTGGGGCTGGCGGTCACCGTGCAGGCGGTGTTCACCGGGATGCTCGCCCTGGGCGCGTACCTCGCCCTCGGCGGGGACATCGGCGCGGCCGAGGTGCTGGCCGTCCTGGTGCTCGCCGCCCGCTGCGCGGACCCGCTGCTGTCGCTCGCCGAGATCGGCGGCAGCCTGCGCGCCGCCCGCGCCGAGTTGGCGCGCCTCGACGACGTGCTGCACACCGAGCCGCTGCCGGAGCCCCGCGATCCGCGCCGGCCGGCGGGCCACGGCGTGGAGTTCGACTCCGTCACCTTCCGCCACGGTGACCGCACCGTGACCGACGCGGTGTCGCTGTCCGTACCGGAGGGGCAGCGGCTGGCCGTCGTCGGCCCGTCGGGCGCGGGCAAGAGCACGCTGCTGCACCTGCTGGCGCGCTTCTCCGACGTGGACGCCGGCGCCGTGCGGGTGGGGGGCGTGGACGTGCGCGAGATGGCGACGGCTGAGCTGATGGCGCGGATCGCCCTCGTCTTCCAGGACGTCTACCTCTTCGACGGCACCATCGAGGACAACGTGCGCCTCGGCCGTCCGGACGCCACCGGCGCCGAGGTGCGTGCCGCTGCCGCCGCCGCGCTGCTGGACGAGGTGGTCGAGCGGCTGCCCGGCGGCTGGTCGGCGCACGTCGGCGAGGGCGGCGCGCTGCTGTCCGGCGGCGAGCGGCAGCGCGTCGCGATCGCCCGGGCGCTGCTGAAGGACGCGCCCCTCGTGCTGCTCGACGAGGTGACCTCGGCCCTGGACCCGGTCAGTGAGGCCGCCGTGCACACCGGGATCGAGCGGCTGATGGCGGGCCGCACGGTGGTGATGGTCGCGCACCGGATGCGCACCGTCCGCCGCGCCGACCGGGTCGCCTTCCTGGACGGCGGACGCGTCGTCGAGCAGGGCAGCCACGACGAACTGCTGCGGCGGGGCGGGCGTTACGCCGAGTACTGGGACCTCACGCTGTCACCGGCCGACCCGGCGCCGAACTCCAGCCGGCGCTGAGCCCCGTCCGGCGCCGAACCCCTGCCGACGCCGAACCCCTGCCGGCGCTGAGCCCCGGTCGACCGCGTGGAGGGCGAGCACCCTGGCCGGGGGCGGTTCCGGGTGCTTCCTCCGGGCCGGAAAGATGGCCGGAAGAGTGCGTTCGTGCCTCCCACTCCGGCCGCGCGAGGCCCGTCAGCCTGGCCGGGGACGGTGAGCACCAGTCTGCTTCCCTTACGCTTCCAAGGAGCGGAGGCGAAACCGTAGGGGGGCGACACAGGTGACCGACCTGGACGTTACGGACGACGACTTGGCTCAGCTCATCGCCGACCTGGATGCGATGGAGCGGTACCTCAAGCGGAAGATCGCCAGGATGGACGGCCTGCTCGATCTCGTAGGCAACAACTGGCGCGGCACCACGGCCAAGGCGTTCAAGGACCTGCAACGCGGCGTCACCGATGATGCGCGGACCGTGCGCGAATCGCTCATTCTCATCGAGGAGGCCGTGAAAATGAGCCGCGACGGCTTCACCGCCCAGGAACTGGAGACGTTGCAGAAATTCCGCAGCCTTCAAGCGAGTGTCGAGGGGAGCGACCGCCTTCTGCGCCTGGCGGACGCCAACCCGCAGGCGGATGCGCCGAAGAGCAGGCTGTCGGAGCTGTAACTGGTCATGTCACGGCGCTCGGCGCCACAGCCGCAGTGGCACAAGGGGGTTTCATGACGGACGACGACGACCACATCACGGTGGACTTCGCCACTCTCCAGCGCCTGGCAGGCGAGATGGAGGACATCCTCAAGGACCTGACGGAAAAGCTGGACACTCTCTACCGCCGCTCTGAGCGTGTCGTCCTCTCCTGGAAGGGCGAGGCCCGAGAGATGTTCGTCGACACACTGGACGAGTGGGACCGCTCCATGCAGGACTTGGAGGGCGCCGAGCGCTGGCTGCACGCCGTCGTCGTCGACGGACACATCAACTACGGTGCCGCCCACCGCGCCGTGCTGCGTGGCTGGAGCGGGCGGTGAGCGGACTCCTGGCCCTCGCCTCCAACGGCTCGACCGGCGGGAGCGGGGCCCGGCCCTCGTCGGCGGGCGGCCCGGGCGGCCCTCCGCAGAGCGGGGGCTTCGACGTGAAGCGCTCGGACCTCTACCGGGTCTCCCAAGCGGTCGCCGCGCAGCAGGGCGTCTTCCACCGCGGGATCAACACGTTCCTCGACGAGCTGGACAAGCACGGCGAGGCGGGCGGCGCGGGAACCGCTCCCACGGCCTTCGCCGCCTCCTACACCCGTATTGCCGCACGCTTCCTCGACGTGTGCGGCAAGAGCGTCGTGAGCGTCGGCGGTGCTGCCATCGGATTCACTGTCACGGCGAACAACTACGGTCGGGCCAACGCGGCTTCGCACCCGAGTGGCGGACAGGCCTCGGCCACCCAGCCCGAGCCGCAGGTCAGGAGAAGTGCGCCGAAGTACCGCAGCGTCAAGCCGCTCGGCTGGAACACCAGCGGGGGAGACGGGTTCATCGACAGTGTGCTGGACGGTATCGACTCCGGTTTCTGGGCGGTTTTCCGCAAAGTGCTGGAGCATGCCGTGAATTTCGGCGACGCCGCCGATGTCATGCCCTTGCCCGACTACCAGGCGCTCAACGACATCTCCACGGCATGGCTCATGCCGCAGACCACGGTCGGAACCGTGGGGGGCACGGTGATGGGCTCTGTGGGCTCCATAACCGACCAGTCCAACAGCGAGTGGTACGCGGCCATGCGCACGTTCTGCAGCAGTCTGTGGGGGAGTTCGGCGTGGGGCCAGAGCCGGCACGGTTACGAGTGGGGCCACGACACCCCCTCCCCCGGGGGCGGCGCACATCAGCCCATCTTCGCAGTCCTCAACGATACGGCGGTGGACGTCAGTGCGGCAGTACGGGGGTACGCGGAGGCTGCCAAGGCGGTACGCGACGACATGCGCCGCATCTACTACCAAGCAGTGCTGGACGCCCTCCCCGATGTCACCGACGGCATCGGGTTCGACGACTTCAAAAAGATCGGTAAGACCCTTTTCAAAGGGGCGGCGAATCTCTCCTCGGGTATCGTGCTGAACATTGACACGGGCGCGCTCGAAGCAGCCAAGCGCCGTTATGAGCGCAGCGTCAACGCGGAGGTGAGCAAGCTCGACGGCCTCATGGAAGCGCTCGATGAGGCGCACCGTAGCGCCCCGGACTTCGAAGCGGAGGAGGCGCGCGCACAAGCGTTCGCGGCACGCTCGCTCAACGAGTTCAAGACGAAGCACACGTACGCTGTTCCCGGCGAGGACTACGACAATCATTTCTACCCGATAGACCTCGCCGCGCAAGAGGGAATACACGGCGCACACGCTCTCGACAAGCACGTCGGAAAGACCGAAGACCAACTGGTGCAGCGACTTCGGGACGACTCGGGAGCAGACTCGGCCTCCACATTTCGTACCCCTGCGGCGGCGCAACGTTACACGCAGGCGGTACTCGACGACGTCGACAATGCGGAAAAGATCGAGAAGTGGGTGGAAAGGGTCGAAGCGCGCGAGCGCGCCGGGTCGCCCAGGAATCCAGAAGCTTCGACCAAGGACATCTCACTCGATTTCAACGACCCGACCGGAAGGACCATCTCACGTGACGAGTACGACAGGCACGGGGACAGGGCCCAGGCAAGTGACTGCAAAGAAGTGAAGGTAGTGCTGAGGTACAAGAAGGGGATCGATCCGCCCTTCGTCGTGCTGACCTCGTACCCGACCAAGTGAGGAGGACCAAGGCGGTGATCGCGTTGACGCCGAGCCGGGACGACTGGGCCGACGCCCTGGCTTCCCTGTACGACCGCAGCCGGGTCCTCGTGGCGGCCGGACCGCGCACGGGCGAGGACTGGGCACACGACGTCAACGCCGTCCTGGACCGCTCGGTGGGCGATCCGCGGGGCTGGCCCACGGTGGACCGGATCGGCGGCGAGAGCGCCCCCCGAGGACCGGGCGACCGTTTCCCCTTCCACCCCTACGAGGACGACGTGCTGCGCGGCTGCCTGGAGCCCACCGACCGCGCCACGGGACGGCTGCTCCTGCTGTCCCTGGCGGCGCAGTTCAGAAACGTCGGCGACCTTCCCGGGGGCAGCGGCCACAGGTACGCGCTCTTCGAGAGGACCGGAACTCTGCTGGCACGGTTCGGTGACGATGCCACTTATTGGACGTGCGTTGAGGATTACGAAGGGGAATGCACCCCGGACGACTTCTATGTCAACGAGTGGTACGGTCTTACGGATCTCACCCGGGATTTCGGCGTCGTGGCGGTATCGGATGACGAGGTCGGCGTCTTCTGGTTCGGTGCGGACGACTGAATTCCCGGTGATGTCCGGCAGAGGGCGCAATGATCCTTGTCCGGCGACATGCGCGGGCCGCGCTTGAGTGAGGGTGCGCACAGGGGCGGTGCATGCGCCGTACCCGTTGAGCAGATCTGCGTCTCCCGATTTCCAGATGCCCTGTTCCAGATGCCTTGAAAGGAGCGGTATGCGCACGCGTGCCTCCACTTACCCTGACCGTGAGACGGCACAGTGGGCGACGCAAGAGACCGTGACGCTCAATGAACAGGCCATCCGCCGGTGGCTGCGCCAGGGACTCCGTCAACGGCTCACCATCGAGGCCGCGTGGCCCTCCCGCGCGGAGCCCGTCGGAAGAGTGCTGTTGCAGGGAATGATGTTGGCTGGGAGGGGCTCCGTCGAAGTCCGGGCCGCACGGGTCGTGTTGCGCCGGGAGCGAGAGAGTCCGCACGGTTTCGTCGTGCACGCCTCGTTTCCGATTCACCTTTAGGGACCCGACATGGCAATGGAATCCTTCGAGTTCGACCGCCGCTACGGGGAGATGCAGCGCGTGGTGAACGCCCACCTGGGGCAGGACGTCGACGCCGGTGAGCGAGAGGAAACGTCCGAGGCCGTCCAGGCCTACATCAGACATACCTGGAACCGGCAGCCATGGCTGCTGGCCGTGGCCGAGCAGCAACTTCGAGAGTATGCCCGTAATCCGCCTGGCCGGCTTCGGCTGAGACTCGGCGAGTACTACCGGATTCCCGACGTCGGACTGCCCGAAACCGAAATCCAGGACTGGCTTCTCGGCCTCGCGGACGCGCTTCGGCGGGGCATCGAGCCGGACGCCGCTCCGCGTCCCTGCTCCCCCCAGACGCACTGGGAATGGCACGCCCGCTTTCCTGAGCTGGGGCAACTGTTGGGCGGTTGGTTCTCGCAGGACATGCCGGACGAATTCGCCGACCACATGGCGGCCCTGGATGATTACCTCGGCTCGACGGACCCCGATCTCGTCGCCCGGCTCTGCGGTGAACTCCACGAAGTCCTCGCGCTCCGCCTGGAGGAAGAGGAGTACGCGCACGTGGTCGCCGAGCTGGGGATGGAGGTGGATCCACCCGCTCCCTACACGGCAGCGGCCTGGCTGGCACGTGTCGCTGAACGCGTGGCCGCCCCTCCTGCCCAGGAGGGGCGTTCGTCAGCCAGTCACGGTTGACCCGGGCAGGCGCACGTTCGGCGATCACCGTGGGCGCGGTGCGCCGGCGGTTTTCTGGTGCGCGGGGGGAGCTTCCCGGTCCCCTCGAGGGCGGGGCGGGCGGCGTCCTCCTGGCCGGCGCGGCGGCCTTCCGGCGGGTGGCGGCTTTCCTGCCGGGGCTTTGGGGGACTCGCAGAAAGAGCGGGAAATGCCCCATTTGCGCTACTGTCGAACGTATGAAGACCGTACGGCGGGTCTTGGGCCTCATGCCTCTGCTCGGCGCGGTGGTGGCCGCGATGCTGCTGACCGTGGCAGCCGCTGCCGGGCCGCGCGCGGTGGGCGCGGTGGGCGGGGTCGACGAGGCCGCGCAGGCGCTGCGGGACGGCCCCGTGTACGTGGACCCGCGGGCCCGGCAGGCGCTGCCGCGGTCCGACGCCGACGCGCTGGCGGACAAGATCGAGCGCGCCGACAAGCCGGTGTTCGTCGTGGTGCTGCCGGCCTCTGGAGAGTTCGACCGGGACACGCTCCTGCAGGATCTGCGGACGCGGACAGGGATCACGGGCGTGTACGCCGTCGCGCTCGGTGACCGGTTCGACGCGGGGGCGGACAGCCAGGTGATGTCCAGGGAGGCGGTACGGAACGTGAGCGGTTCCGTCGAGCGCGCGCACTCCGGCGACCCCCGTGCGGCGGTGACGGACTTCGTCGACCAGGCGATCGAACAGGCGGACGGAACGGCGCCCGCCTCCTGGGACGGCAGCGGCGCGGCGCCGGACGGCCGAGGCGGTGGGGGCGGGGG
>NZ_JASKYT010000120.1:0-18872 GCF_041028275.1 Streptomyces sp. PU-14G | reverse complement strand
GGTGTGCGGGGGGCGGGTGCGGGTGCGGGTTGTCGTGCTCATCAGGAGAGTCCCTCCGCGAGCGGCCCCAGGGCGAGGGCCGGGAAGAAGGTGAGCCCGGTGACGATCAGCACGGAGCCGACCAGCATGCCGGAGAAGAGGGGTTTTTCGGTGCGCAGCGTGCCGGCCGTCGCGGGCACCGGAGCCCTGCGGGCCAGCGATCCGGCCAGGGCCAGCACGAACACCATGGGCAGGAACCGGCCCAGCAGCATGCACAGGCCCAGCGTGGTGTTGAAGAACGGGGTGTCGGCGCCGAGCCCGGCGAAGGCGCTGCCGTTGTTGTTCGAGGCGGAGGTGTAGGCGTACAGCACCTCGGTGAAGCCGTGGGCGCCGATGTTGGTCATGGCTTCCTCGCCGTCGGGCAGCGCCATGGCCAGCGCGGTGCCGCTCAGCACCAGTGCCGGGGTGATCAGGATGTAGCAGGCCGCGCAGGTGATCTCGCGGGTGCCGATCTTCTTGCCCAGGTACTCGGGGGTGCGGCCGACCATGAGTCCGGCGAGGAAGACGGCGACGACGGCCATGACCAGCATGCCGTAGAGCCCGGATCCCACGCCGCCCGGTGCGATCTCGCCGAGCATCATGCCCAGCAGCGCCACACCGCCGCCGAAGGCCGTGAACGAGTCGTGGAAGGCGTTGACGGCGCCCGTGGAGGTCATCGTCGTCGACGCCGCGAACAGAGCGGAGGCGCCCTCCCCGAACCGCTGTTCCTTGCCCTCCATGGCTCCGCCGGCCAGTTGCGCGGCGGTGCCGGGGTGCGCGAACTCGGACGCGGTGACGGCCAGGACGGCACCGAGCCAGATGACGCCCATCGCACCGAGGATGGCGTAGCCCTGGCGGACGTTGCCGACCATGGTGCCGAAGGTGCGGGTGAGCGAGAACGGGATGACGAGGATGAGGAAGACCTCCAGCAGGTTGCTGAGGCCGCCGGGGTTCTCGAACGGGTGCGCGGAGTTGGCGTTGAAGAAGCCGCCGCCGTTGGTCCCCAGCTCCTTGATGGCCTCCTGCGAGGCGACGGGCCCGCCCGGTATGTGCTGGGTCGCACCGGAGAGGGTGTGCACCTCGTGCATTCCGGCGAGGTTCTGCACGGCTCCGGTGGCCACCAGTACGAGGGCGCTGACGAAGGCAACGGGCAGCAGGATCCGGACGACGCCGCGTACCAGGTCGGTCCAGAAGTTGCCCAACTCGCCTCCGCCGGCGTTCTCGTCGCCGGCGCGCCGGGTGGAGCGGTGGGCGAGTCCGCGCACGAGGGCGATGGCGACGGCCATGCCCACGGCGGCCGAGACGAAGTTCTGCACCGCGAGCCCGGTCAGCTGCACCAGGTGCCCCATGGCGGACTCGCCCGCGTAGGACTGCCAGTTGGTGTTGGCGACGAACGAGGCCGCGGTGTTGAACGCCTGGTCGGGGTCGATCGCCTCGAAGCCGAGCGAGAGCGGCAACGTGTCCTGGAGGCGCTGGAGCGCGTAGAGGAGGAGCACCCCTGCGGCCGAGAAGGCCAGCACCGCGCGCAGATACGCGGGCCAGCGCAGCCGCGCGTCGGGGTCGACGCCGACGCAGCGGTAGAGGCACCGTTCGACGCGCAGGTGCTTGGGCGAGGTGTAGACGGCGGCCATGTAGTCGCCGAACGGCCGGTACACCAGGGCGAGCGCTCCGACGAGCGCGAGCAGCTGAAGTGCGGTGGCGAGGATCGGGCTCATCTCGGCGCTCAGAACCTCTCCGGGAAGAGGAGGGCGACGACGAGGTAGCCCAGCAGGGAGACGGCCACGACCAGTCCCACGGCGTTCTCGGCGCTCACAGCCTGTCCACCCCCCGGGCGATGAGGGCCACCAGTGCGAAGACGGCGAGGGTGGCGGCGACGAAGGCCAGATCGGCCATCGCGTGCTCCTAGGTGAGTCGGTACGTGCTGACCCACTCAGAAAAACCCCTGTTCGGGGCGTACACCCGCTCCGTTGACGGCCCTCATACGCGCCCCGGCGCGCTCTTGACGAGCCCCATACGGAGGCCATCGGTACGGCGCACACGGAAGCGCTGGGGCGCGCCCGCACCGGCGCGCGCGGGGGGATGCACGCCGACGCGCGCGGGGAGCGCAGGGCGCGGAGAGCGCAGGGCGCGGAGAGCGCAGGGCGCGGAGAGCGCAGGGCGCGGAGAGCGCAGGGCGCGGAGAGCGCAGGGCGCGGAGAGCGCAGGGCGCGGAGAGCGCAGGGCGCGCGTGTGGCCGCCGGCGCGCACGCACGACGGCGGCCGGTCCCCTCACGGGGCCGGCCGCCGTCGAACGCCAGGTGGAGGGGGGTCAGCGCACCTCGGAGATCTCCGGACCGCGCTGCAGCTTGTCGAGACCGCCCGCGAAACGGGAGCCCTCCTCGACCGTCTCCTGCTGCACCCCGTCAGGGACCATCTGCGCGTCCTGCGGCAGCTTGAGGACGATCGGGTCACGCGGCGCCATCGGGCCCTCACCGCGCACCACCACGGTGTCGCGGAAGATCTGCTCCAGCACGCCCGCGGCCTCCGGCTGCACCGCGCCCTGGCCGGAGATCACACCGCGCAGGAACCAGCGCGGGCCGTCGACACCGACGAAGCGCACGACCTGCACACCGCCCGTGCCGTCGGGCAGCTGCACCGGAACCTGCGCCCGCAGCTCCCAGCCCAGCGGTCCGTCGACGGCGTCGATGACACCGCCCTGCTGGGTGATGCCCGAGGCGATCTCCTCACGCACCTCGTCCCAGATGCCCTCCCGCTTGGGCGCGGCGAAGGCCTGGAGTTGGACGGCGCTGTCCTGGAGCACGACGGTCGCGGCGACGATCGCGTCACCCGCGACCTCGACCCGCAGCTCCATGCCCTCGACACCGGGGATGAACAGGCCGCCGAGATCCACCCTGCCGGAGCCGGGCTCGCTGACCTCGTCGATGTCCCAAGGGCCGTCGGGGCGGGGCGCCGGGGGCAGCTTGACCCTGGTCTCCTCCGACGCGGCCTCGTCGGCCTCCGCCGCGTCGGCCGGTTCGTCACGGGCGTCCTGCTCCTGTTCCGTCTCGAACTCGTCCGAGGTGCCCTCAGGCTCTTCGCTCTTCTTGCGACGACGTCCGAACACGTCACTGTCCTCTCAGGTCGGAAGCTCGATCAGCACCGACCGCAACGTAATCCTTCTGCTGTGCGGCTGTCTGCGGGGTGTCGCGGGGTTCCTCGGGCACGGCGGCGGCCTGCTCGGCGGGACGGGCCGCCGCGTGGCCACCCGTGGAGCCGAACCCGCCCGTGGCACGCGCTGAACCGGGCAACTGGTCGACCTCGCGGAAACGCACCTTCTCCACCTGCTGGACAACGAGTTGGGCGATACGGTCGAACCGCTCGAACCGCACGGACTCGCGCGGATCCAGATTGGCCACAATCACCTTGATCTCCCCACGGTACCCGGCGTCCACCGTTCCCGGTGCATTCACCAACGCGACGCCGCAGCGGGCCGCGAGACCGGAACGCGGGTGGACGAAGGCGGCGTAGCCGTCCGGGAGGGCGAGGGCGACACCGGTCGGCAGCACGGCCCGCTCCCCCGGTGCCAACTCGGCGGACTCGGTGGTCACCAGATCGCACCCGGCGTCCCCGGGATGCTGGTAGGCGGGAAGGGGCACGTCGGGGTCCGTGCGCCGGAGCAGGATCTCGACCGGCCGCCGGTCGTCTCCGACGCCCCCGGGCGCCTCGCCGGCCCCGGGCGCCGTCCCGCTCACGGGCGCCTTCCCGGTCCCGGGCGCCGTCCCGACCACGGGTGCCTTCCCGGCCCCGGGCGCCTCGCTCCTGGCGGGTTCTTCGTCTGTCACGGGTTCACCTCGAAGGCGCGGGCACGCCTGACCTGGTCGGGGTCGTCCATGGCCGCCTGGATCTCCTCGCTGCGGCCGTTGTCGATGAAGTGCTCGACCTTCACCTCGATGAAGACGGCGTCGGCGCGCACGGCCACCGGTCCGTCGGCCCCGCCTATCCGGCCCGTCGCGCTGCAGTAGATCTTGCGCCCGTGCACGGCGGTGACCTGCGCGTCGAGGTGCAGCACGGTGTCGACCGGTACGGGCAGCAGGAAGTCGGTCTCCAGCCGTCCCGTCACGGCGATCACGTGCATCAGCCAGTTCAACGAGCCGAGCGTCTCGTCCAGCGCGCTCGTCAGCACCCCGCCGTGGGCGAGACCGGGAGCGCCCTGGTGCGCGGGTTTGACGGTGAACTCGGCGGTGACGCTCACGCCTTCCCCCGCGCGGGCCTCCAGGTGCAGGCCGTGCGGCTGGCCGGCGCCGCAGCCGAAGCACATGTCGTAATGGGCACCCAGCGCGGTGCCCGGAGCGGGGGCTTCGGCATGGCGTACCGGTGCCACGGCGTCGGGCGGGGGCACCAGCGAGGTCTTCGGTGAACCGGGAGGATTGACTGCACTCACGGGTGCAGACCCTACCGCCGTGCGGGGGCCGCCGGGACGCCGTGCCAAGCTGGAGACATGCATCCCGCGCCCGCGCCCTACGACGAACGCCTGACCGCTCCCCGTTCCTGGTGGCTGATCGCCGCGGGCGTCGGTGTGGGCTGCGCCCTGATGCTCTTCCCCTTCGGCGTCCTGCCGCTGCTGTGCGGGCTGGTGGGCGGCGCCGCCCTGGCGGCCGTGTGCGTGAGCGCGTACGGCGGCGTGCGGGTGCGCGTCGTGGCGGGCTCCCTGGTGGCGGGCGAGGCGAAGATCCCGGTCTCGGCGCTGGGCGAGGCGGAGCCGCTCGACGAGGACGAGGCCCGCGCGTGGCGCACGTACAAGGCGGACACCCGCGCGCACATGGTGCTGCGCGGTTACGTGCCCACGGCGGTACGGATCGAGGTCACCGACCCGGAGGACCCGACGCCGTACGTGTACGTCTCGACCCGTCACCCCAGGGAGCTGGCCGCCGCGCTGCGTGCCGCCCGGGAGACCGCGCAACCCTGACAGAAGCGCCTGCCTGACAGAAGCGCCTGGGGGCGCAACCCTGACAGGAGCGCCTGGGGGCCTCACCAAGCCGTCCCGGGAGCCCGCATGGCCGCACGGTCCTGGGGCACCGCCCCGGGGCCCCGCACGGCCCTCGCGGGCACTTAAGCGGCGCCCTCGCGCGTACGGACGGTCTCAGGCGGCTGCGGGGCCGCGGCGCAGATCCGCGCGGACGCGGGCGGCGAGCTTCGCGGTGTCCTGCCTGTTGAGGTACGCGCCGACCGCCGCACCGACCAGGAACGGCGTGAGATTCGGCAGGTTGCGCAGCGTGCGCTTCATGACCTGCTGCCGCAGCTGGCGGCGGAGCTGTCCGCCCATGGCCGCGTTCACGGTGGCGGGCTTGGCCAGGTCGATGCCGCGCTCGCCGGTCCAGGCGTTCAGATACGCCATGGCCCGCTCGCGGGTGCCGCCCGGGGCGCGCCGGCCGTAGACCTCGTGCAGCTCGGCGATCAGCTTGAGCTCGACACCGGCGACTCCGACGATCTCGGCAGCCAGCTCGGCGGGCATGGCCGGGGGGACGGGCAGCATGGCCGCGGCACCGACACCGGCGCCGACGGTGGCCGAGCTCTTGGTGGCTCCGGCGACCAGCTTGTCGGCCAGCTCCTCGGTGCCCAGGCCGGGAAACTGCGTGCGCAGGGTTTCCAGATCCCGCACCGGCACACGCGGCGCGGTCTCGATGATGCGGTCTGCGACGGCGCGCAGGAAGGCGCGCGTACGGCGCCCCCGCGCGCGCCGCAGCCGCTTGCCGTGCTCGTTGCTCTCGGACAGCACCGCGCCGTCCGCCGTGCCGTCCCCGTACGGCACGAGCGAGGCCGACCGGTCATGAGGGCCTCGCTCGTCGTCACGTGCGTCGTCGACCGCCACGAGCAGCAGTCCGCCCGGTCAGGCCGCGCAGTCGCGGCAGATCGGCTGGCCGTTCTTCTCCGCCGCGAGCTGCGAGCGGTGGTGCACGAGGAAGCACTCCATGCACGTGAACTCGTCAGCCTGGCGGGGCAGCACGCGGACGGACAGCTCCTCGTTGGAGAGGTCCGCGCCGGGCAGCTCGAGACCCTCGGCCTGCTCGAACTCGTCCACGTCGACATTGGTCGCGGACTTGTCGTTCCGCCGGGCCTTCAGCTCCTCGATGCTGTCTTCGTTGACATCGTCGTCGGTCTTGCGTGGAGTGTCGTAATCCGTAGCCATTTCGCTCTCCCCCTCTGGGTGTCTTTGGTGTCTCCAGCGCACGTAACGCGTGAGAGGCCGGACTTGTGCCCGGCCCGAGGCGGAGATTTTGCCTCACATCAAGGTCTGTTACTCAATCGACACCCAACCGCACCCCTGAAGAGGTGATCACGTCGGCTGTCGAGGAGGACCATAAACGGTCCCCGGTAGCGCTCCGCACACGCCATCCCGGGTACTGCCCACGATCTCCACCTGCGGAAACCTGGACTTTCCCGGATTTCTTCCCGTCTGGAGGACACAGTGTGCACACCCCCGGAAATTCGCGTGTGTGATCGATCACAGCGCCTCCGCAACCGGACCGGGAGCCACCGGTTTCCGCGAACGGCGCACCCCGCCTCGGCTGCTTTTCAGCCTTGGTCCGTCACGTGCGTCACCCCCAGGGTCCTCCCTTCGCGGCAGCCTCGCAGCTTCGCGCGGCTGTCCCACAGCTCTGCGTGGCAGCCGCGCAGCTCTGCGTGGCAGCCTCACAGCGGCAGCGTCACCCGCATGACGAGGCCGCCCTCCTCGCGCGGCACGGCCGAGACCGTGCCACCGTGCGCCCGCGCCACCGAACGCACGATCGAGAGCCCGAGCCCGACCCCCTTGTCGCTGCCCGTCCGCTCCGTACGCAGACGCCGGAACGGCTCGAAGAGGTTGTCCACCTCGTAGGCCGGGACGACGGGGCCGGTGTTCTCGACCACCAGGACCGCCCACCCCGGCTGGGCCTCCGTACCGACCGAGACCCACCCACCGTCACGCAGGTTGTAGCGCACGGCATTCTGCACCAGGTTCAGGGCGACCCGCTCCAGCAGTACCCCGTTGCCCTGCACGTATGTGGGCTGACGCACTCCGCGCAGCTCCACCCCCTTGGTGTCCGCCTCCCCGCGGGCCTGCTCCACGGCCTGCGAGGCGACCTCCGCGAGGTCCACGGGCTTCCGGTCCACCAGCTCGTTCTCGCTCCGGGCGAGCAGCAGCAGGCCCTCCACGAGCTGCTCGCTGCGCTCGTTGGTGGCCAGCAGCGTCTTGGCGAGCTGCTGGAGCTCCGGGGAGCCCTCCGGGTCGGCGAGCTGCACCTCCAGCAGCGTCCGGTTGATCGCCAGCGGGGTGCGCAGCTCGTGCGAGGCGTTGGCCACGAACCGTTGCTGCGCCGTGAAGGCCCGGTTGAGCCGGTCGAGCATCTCGTCGAAGGTGTCGGCCAGCTCCTTGAGCTCGTCGTCGGGGCCCTCCAGCTCGATGCGCTTGTGCAGGTCGGACCCCGCCACCTGGCGGGCCGTACGCGTGATCCGGCCCAGCGGCGAGAGCACGCGCCCCGCCATCACGTACCCGAAGGCGAACGCGGCCACCGCAAGGCCCAGCAGGGCCAGCAGGGAGCGCCGCAGCAGCCCGTCCAGCGCGATTCTGCGCTGGGCCTCCAGACAGTCGGAGAGACGGTCCATGAAGGCGTCGCTGGGCAGCGTCCCGGTCAGCCCCGGGCACCGGTCGGAGGTGGGCTGGGTCTTTCCGCTGAGGATGCGGAAGGGCAGCTCGCTGAGGTTGTCCATCGCCTGCGCCGCCAGCAGGTAGATGATCGCCAGGAGCAGCATGCCCGCGATCAGGAACATGCCGCCGTACAGCAGGGTGAGCCGTATGCGGATGGTCGGCCGCAGCCAGGGCGACGGGCGGGGCGTCTCGCGTGGGTCCCAGTTGGGTTTGGGCGGCGTGCGGGGCGCCGAGGGGCCGCTGCCGCCCCAGTCGGACCCCGTCGGGGAGGGGGAGGTGGCCATCGTCGATCAGATCCGGTACCCGGCGCCGGGCACGGTGACGATCACGGGGGGTTCGCCGAGTTTGCGGCGCAGTGTCATCACCGTCACCCGCACCACGTTGGTGAACGGGTCGGTGTTCTCATCCCACGCCTTTTCGAGCAGCTGTTCGGCCGAGACGACGGTTCCCTCCGCGCGCATCAGCACCTCCAGCACCGCGAACTCCTTGGGCGCCAGCTGCACCTCCCGGTCGTCCCGTGAGACCTCGCGCCGCCCGGGGTCGAGCTTGATCCCGGACCGCTCCAGGACGGGCGGCAGGGCCGTCGTCGTACGCCGTCCCAGCGCCCGGACGCGGGCCGTCAGCTCGGAGAACGCGAAGGGCTTGGGGAGGTAGTCGTCCGCGCCCAGCTCCAGGCCCTCCACGCGGTCGCTGACGTCGCCGGACGCGGTGAGCATCAGCACCCGGGTGGGCAGACCCAGCTCGACGATGCGGCGGCAGACGTCGTCGCCGTGGACCAGTGGCAGGTCCCGGTCGAGGACGACGACGTCGTAGTCGTTGATGTCGATGCGCTCCTGCGCCGCGGCGCCGTCGTAGACCACATCGACGGCCATGGCCTCCCTGCGGAGGCCCGTCGCCACGGCATCGGCGAGCAGCTGCTCGTCCTCGACGACGAGTACGCGCACAGCGCTGTTCCTTCCCTGTGGTGGAGCGGGGGTGTCCCCGAAAGCGGAGCGGGGCGATGGTGCCTCCCATCCTGCCTCGGGCGCCGGTAAACCGGCGGTAAGAGACGAGGTGGGGAGCGTCCCGAGGGGCGGGACGGAAGCGGGCCCGCAGGGCCTCGCGCAGGGCCTCGCGCAGGGCGGGAGACGGGGCGCGACGGGGGCCCGCGCGATTTTTTTCGGCCCGGTTGAGGTTTCTCTGAGGTTTTCGTTGGGGAGGACGTGAGCACCACCCGCGATCACGCCCCGTGCGCAGCGTGCCACAAGCCGCCGCTGACGCAGCCCGGGGACCACGCCGTGACCGGGCCCGGCACCACAAACCCTCGGCACACCCGTGCCACCGACCCGCGACGAGGGGGCACACCATGGACGCGTTCACCGCAGGCATCCTGCAGCGCATAAGGACCACCGAGTCCGACCTGCACCGCGCACGTGAATCGGGCGACGACTTCCTCGTGGACGTCGAGCAGTCGGAGCTGGAAGACCTCCACCGACTCGCCGCCGAGCACGGCGTGCAGGTCGCCTGACGGCCCACACGCCCCACCACAGCACCAGGGTGCGGCCCCCGCGGGGCCGCACCTTTCGTGTGCCGGGAGCCGGCCGAGAGCCTCGGTTCCGGCCAGGAGAGGGCCGAGGGACTCAGTCGTGCCAGGCGCCCAAGCGCTCCAGCAGGGGCTGCAGGACCTCGAAGACGCCCGGAGAGGCGGCCAGGGTCAGGCCGCCGTCGGCCGGCTCACCGGGACGGCCGCCCGTCCGGGCGCCCGCCTCCCGGGCGATGAGGTCGCCCGCTGCCAGATCCCAGGGGTTGAGACCGCGCTCGTAGTAGCCGTCCAGCCGCCCTGTGGCCACGTCGCACAGGTCGATGGCCGCGGAGCCGCCACGGCGGATGTCGCGCACCTGCGGCACCAGCTCCCGGGCGACGGCCGCCTGCGCGGCGCGCCGCTCGGCGATGTAGCCGAAACCGGTGCCGATGAGGGCCTGGTCCAGCGGCGGGGAGGGGCGGCAGCGCACCGGGCGGCCGTCCAGGAAGGCGCCCTCCCCCAGGACTGCGTGCCAGGTCTCACCGCGGACGGGGGCCGCCACGACGCCCACGACCCGCTCGCCGCGGTACTCGGCGGCGATGGAGACGGACCAGTCGGGGCGCCCGTAGAGATAGTTGACGGTGCCGTCCACCGGGTCGATCACCCAGCGGACCCCGGAGGTGCCCTCGCTGGAGGCCCCCTCCTCGCCGAGGAAGCCGTCCTGCGGCCGGTGCTCTGACAGGTATCCGGTGATCAGCTTCTCGGAGGCCAGGTCCATCTCGGTGACCACGTCGATGGGGCTCGTCTTGGTCGCGGCCACGCCCAGGTCGGCGGGGCGGCCGTCCCGCAGGAGAGCCCCCGCGCGCTGGGCGGCCTCCCGGGCGAGGGCGAGCAGTTCCGCCTTCAGCGCGTCGTCGGCGGGCTCGTCGGCTGGCTCGGGGGCGGACTGCGGCGTCTCAGTCACGTGTTCTTCTGCTCCTGTCGTACGTGAGTACGGTCCGGTCTCGTGCCGTACGTACGGTCTTCGCGGTCCGTGCGGGCCCGCGCGGCGGGTCAGAACGCGGGCGCGTCGGCGCCGGCCGCCGCGGGCTTGGGCGTGCGGGCCGGGCAGCAGCCGACGGGGCACAGGTCGTGGCTCGGGCCGAGCGCGCCCAGCGCGCACCGCACGGGCGCCTGGCCGCGCTCGGTCTCGGCCCGCTCCAGCACCAGGTCGCGGACGGTAGCGGCGAAGCGCGGGTCCGCGCCGACGGTGGGCGAGCGGCGGGCGGGCAGGCCCAGCTCCGCCGCCTTGGCCATGGCCTCGGTGTCCAGGTCGTAGAGGACCTCCATGTGGTCCGAGACGAAGCCGATGGGCACCATCACGGCGGCGGGAACGCCCCGCCCGTGCAGCTCTTCGAGGTGGTCGCAGATGTCGGGCTCCAGCCACGGCACGGACGGCGGGCCGCTGCGCGACTGGTAGACGAGGCTGTGGGGGTGTGCCCTGCCGGTGCGCTCCCGCACGGCCTCGGTGATCACAGCGGCGACGTCCAGGTGTTCGGCCACGTAGGCCCCTCCGTCACCATGGACCTCGACCGGGCCCGAGGTGTCGGCCGCGGCGGTGGGGATGGAGTGGGTGCAAAAGGCCAGGTGGGCGCCGGCGCGGACGTCCTCGGGGAGCGCGGCGAGTGAGGCCACCACGCCGTCGACCACGGGCTCGACGAAGCCGGGGTGGTTGAAGTAGTGCCGCAGCTTGTCCACGCGCGGCACCTCCAGGCCCTCGGCGCGGAGGGCGGCCAGCGACTCGGCGAGGTTCTCGCGGTACTGGCGGCACCCCGAGTAGGAGGCGTAGGCGCTGGTCGCCAGCGTCAGGACGCGCCGGTGCCCGTCGCGGACGATCTCGCGCAGCGCGTCGGTCAGATACGGCGCCCAGTTCCGGTTGCCCCAGTAGATGGGCAGGTCGAGACCGTGCGCGGCGAAGTCCTCGCGGAGCGCCTGGAGCAGCGCGCGGTTCTGCGCGTTGATCGGGCTGACCCCGTCGAAGAGGTAGTAGTGCCGGCCCACCTCTTCGAGGCGCTCGCGGGGGATGCCGCGCCCCCGGGTGACGTTCTCCAGGAACGGAACGACGTCGTCGACTCCCTCAGGGCCGCCGAAGGAGAGCAGCAGAAGTGCGTCGTAAGGGGCCGGGGAGGCGTCCCGCTCGGGGGCGGGTGATGCGGTGGGCAGCGCGTCGGACATGTCTCGATCCTGCCATCCTGCCCGCGGAGCGGGCGGGCGCCCTCCCGTCCGTGCGCCGGATGCCCCGTCCGCCGATCGCCGTGCCCGCGGACCTGGCCCGCACCGCCCCGGGCCGCGCGGCGACCGTGAGTATGATCCGACTCCAACTTGTGGGGCTGCCGGGGCGCGTTACCCGGCTACCGCCGGCCGAGCTTCCGGCCGGTGCCGCGGCGAGAGGGGACGGGCAGTGACGAGCGTGCAGTCAGCGAACAGCCGAGCGGCCACCTGGCGGAACTGGGCGGGCAACGTTTCCGCCTCTCCCCAGCGGACGGTCTCCCCCTCGTCGACGGAGGCCCTCGCCGAGGTGGTGCGCCGGGCCGCCGCCGACGGTCTGCGGGTCAAGGCGGCAGGCACAGGCCATTCGTTCACGGCCGCCGCCGCCACGGACGGGGTGCTGATACGTCCCGAACGGCTGTCCGGGATACGGCGGATCGACCGGGAGGCGGGCACGGTCACCGTCGCGGCGGGCACCCCCCTCAAAGCGCTGAACGCGGCGCTGGCCGCGCGGGGTCTGTCGCTGACGAACATGGGCGACATCATGGAGCAGACCGTCTCCGGGGCGGTCAGCACCGGAACCCACGGCACGGGGCGCGACTCGGCCTCCGTGGCGGCCCAGATCAAGGGTCTGGAGGTGGTGCTGGCAGACGGCTCGGTCACGCGCTGCTCGGCCGAGGGGACCGGGGAGGAGCGGGCGCTCTTCGACGCCGCCCGGGTCGGGCTGGGCGCGCTCGGAGTGATCACCGAGATCACCTTCGGGGTGGAGCCGGAGTTCCTGCTCACGGCGCGTGAGGAACCGATGCCGTTCGACCGGGTGATCAGCGAGTTCGACCAGCTGGTGACCGAGAACGAACACTTCGAGTTCTACTGGTTCCCCCACACCGACGGCTGCAACACCAAGCGCAACAACCGCAGCACGGGACCCACCGCGCCCCTGCCGCGGATGCGCGGCTGGATCGACGACGAACTGCTCTCCAACGGCGTCTTCCAGGCCGTCTGCGCACTCGGCAAGGCGGTGCCCGCCACCGTGCCCGGCATCGCCCGCGTCTCCAGCCGCGCCCTGTCGGCCCGCACGTACACCGACATCCCCTACAAGGTCTTCACCAGCCCGCGAAGGGTGCGGTTCGTGGAGATGGAGTACGCCGTCCCGAGGGCCGCGCTCACCGGCGCCCTGCGCGAGCTCAAGTCGCTGGTGGAACGGTCCGACTTCCGGGTGAGCTTCCCCGTGGAGGTGCGCACGGCGCCCGCGGACGACATCCCGCTGTCGACCGCGGGCGGGCGCGAAACGGCGTACGTGGCGGTGCACATGTACCGGGGCACGCCCCACGAGGCCTACTTCAGCGCTGTCGAGCGGATCATGACCGCGCACGCGGGCCGCCCGCACTGGGGAAAGCTGCACAGCAGGGACGCGGCATACCTCGCGGGGGTGTACCCGAGGTTCACCGAGTTCACCGCCCTGCGCGACCGTCTCGACCCCGACCGCGTCTTCGCCAACCCCTACCTGCGGCGGGTACTGGGCGAGTGAGGACGGGGCCGGGCGCGCATGCCGCGCACGGCCGTCCGCCGCGAACGGGCCGGGCCCCTTCGACGCCGAAGGGGCCCGGCCCGTTCTTTCCGGGAGGGAGCGGGGACCGTCTCCGGTCAGCCCCCGAGGGCGCGGCCGGGGTCAGCCCTGTTGGCCGGCTCCCGGCTGTGTGCCCTGGGGCAGCCGGCCGGCGCCGGAGCCGTCCGCACCGTTGCCCGAGTCCGCGCCGCCGTCACCGTCCTGGCGGCTGTCCGAGCCGCCGGGCTCGCCCGGCGTGGTCTCGGTGCCGCCGTCGCCGTTTCCTGAACCGTCCGTCTCGCCCGGCTGGGGCTCGGACGGATCGGGAGTCGGTGTCGACTCGCCGGTGTCCTGCGAGCCGGGCGCTTCGCTGTGCTCGTCGCCGCGGTCACCCGGATCGGTGGAGGGCTGGGAGTCCTCGGGCGTCGGGGTCGGGCTCTCGCCGTTCTCCGACTGGTCGGGCTGCGGGGTGGCGGGCGGCGCGTCCGGGCTGCCGTCACCGGACGTGCCGTGGCCAGGACGGAAGACGTCGCTGATGGAGGTGCCCTTGCCGCCGGAGACCGAGTGCCCGGAGATCGCCTCGTACAGCGTGATGCCGCCGATCGCGATGACGAACACCACCACGGCGGGCATCAGCGTGCGCCGCCAGCCGCGCCACTTGGTGCCGTGGGTCGTCGCGTCGGTGAACTCCCCGTTCCCGGGCGGCCCGTCAGGGCCCGCGGCGCCGGCCTGCCGCTCGGCGGTGCGCAGCATCCGCGTCGCGTCGTCGGCCGGCAGCGCCCGGGTCGCCTCCCCGGGGCCGTCCTGCCGACGCAGCGCACGGGTCGCGTCCGCGGCGCCGTCCTGCCGACGCAGCGCGCGCGTCGCCTCGTCGGGCCGCTCGCCCTCGACCGGTCCGCCGGTCCGCAGGGCACGCGTGACCTGGTCGACCGTGAGGGCGCGGGTGGCGTCGTCGGTACCGCCACCGGCACCGACGTGGGCCTCGCCCTCACGCGGCGCGGCCGGAAGCAGCCGGGTGGCCCGGGTCTCCTGGAGCGCCTCGGCGTTGTGGACGGCCTGGGCGGTGTGGTCGCCCTCGTCGTCCTTCCAGTCGGGCGCCGGGTCCCGCACGGGTACCTGGCGCGCCTTCGGCGGGACCGTGACTTCCTTGATCTGCTTGCCGGTCCTGCTGAAGAAGTGCTGGAAGATCGGGCCACCGCTGGTGGCGACGAGGCTCATCACTCCGGCGCCCAGGAAGGTGCCGTAGACGCCGAGCTGGCCCGCGGCGAACGCGGCGACGACCGCGGCGACGGCGCTGCCCAGCACCTGCGCGAGGCTCAGATTGAGCTTGTTGCCACCCTTGCTCTCTTCCTGTTCCGGATCGGGCTGTTCCGGAATACGTCCATGATCCCGGTAGCCGGTTATGGGGTGGTTGTCCTTCTTGTCCATTTACCGCCCTCGATCGCACACTCCAACCACTGTGCACGAATAGGGGACTTTCAAGAGAGGCCATAGGTTCCACTTCGGGTGGTTCTGTGACGCTTCCCACCCCCGTATCCAGGCCAAATGGATTCTTTGGGCGTCAACTCCCTTACTCCCGAGCAACTTCGGTGGCGCGGCGGTCCACCCGGATGGCACTAATGGAGTAGTGTGACGAGCCCTGGTCTCGGTTCTGACCCGGCGCCGAATGCACACGGTGACCACCTCGGCCACCGTGCGTTGTGAGGAGGTAACCGTGCCGTAGCGGCGGTTCCGGGTGGTTCCGTAGGATCGAACAGCGATCTGAACACTGCCTCGGACCCCGAGGAAGTCGGCAAGGTTGTGGCAGGCTGCACCCGGGCAGGCCACACTCGTCTAGCGGGAGCAGCGACGCACGTGACGTCGGCAGGCACCACCCGGGAGGTTCCCATGCCCGAACTGCGTGTCGTGGCCGTCAGCAACGACGGCACACGACTGGTGCTCAAAGCTGCCGACAGCACGGAATACACGCTTCCGATCGACGAGCGGCTGAGAGCCGCCGTCAGGAACGACCGCGCCCGGCTCGGCCAGATCGAGATCGAGGTCGAGAGCCACCTGCGGCCCCGCGACATCCAGGCGCGGATACGAGCCGGTGCCTCCGCTGAGGAGGTCGCGTCCCTCGCGGGCATCCCCGTCGACCGCGTACGCCGGTTCGAGGGCCCCGTGCTCGCCGAGCGCGCGTTCATGGCCGAACGCGCCCGCAAAACACCCGTGCGCCGCCCCGGCGAGAACGCGGGACCCCAGCTCGGCGAGGCCGTCAGCGAGCGCCTGCTGCTGCGCGGCGCCGACAAGGAGTCCGTCCACTGGGACTCCTGGCGACGCGACGACGGCACCTGGGAGGTCCTGCTCGCCTACCGCGTCGCGGGCCAGCCCCACTCCGCGACCTGGACCTACGACCCGCCACGCCGCCTCGTGCAGGCCGCAGACGACGAGGCCCGGGCGCTGATCGGTGAGACGGACGACACACCGGAGCCCAGCTTCCCGTTCGTGCCCCGCATCGCCAGGCTGCCCAGGGAGCGGACCGACCGCGCGGAGCGCACCGACCGTGCCGAGAGGTTCGGGCGGCCCGAGCTGGAGCCCGCCTCCCTCTCCCCCGCGCCCGGCGACGAGGACGACCAGCCGCCCGGCACGGACGAGGCCGTCGGTGGCCCGGACTCGCTGACCAGCCTGCTGGAGGCAGTGCCCAGCTTCCGGGGCGACCTGGTCGTCCCCGAGCAGTCCCCGGGCCACGAGGACGCGGCGGCGTCCGCCGCGTCCATGGTCCCGGACGCGGAAGAGGCAACGGAGAGTGAGCAGGCCGAGGAGCCCGAGGTGGTCGAACCGCCCGCTCCCGCCGCCAGCGCCGGGTCGGCCTACGCGGACGTGCTGATGCCGCGCTCTGTGGGCGCCCACCGCGACCGCCTCAAGGGCACCACGGACCGGCAGGCGGAAGCCGACGGCGTCCGGCCAGGACGCCGGGCCGCCGTGCCCAGCTGGGACGAGATCGTCTTCGGCACGCGCCGCAAGAAGGAGTAGGCGCCGCGCCCCCGCGGCCCTGGCGCGTACCTCCCGGTGAGGGGCGCCGCGTACCTCCCGGTGAGGGGCGCCGCGTACCTCCCGGTGAGGGGCGCCGCGTACCTCCCGGTGAGGGTGCGCTGGGCCCGGACGTCCAGCGCCCCCTCATCCGTGCCTCGGGGACCTGCCCAGGAGCGGGGCTGCCGACCCGGGCAGGGGGCGAGCGGCGCGACGGCCTCAGCCGCGTTCGGGTCCCGTCGCCGCTGGGCGTCGGGGCTCCGCCGTCCACTCGCTCCAGGAGCCGACGTAGAGCGCCGCGTCGATGCCGGCGAGGTGGAGGGCGAGGACCTCCTGGGCTGCGGAGACACCCGAGCCGCAGTAGACACCGACCTCGGTGCCGGGTGTGGCGCCCAGAGCTTCGAAGCGGTCGGCCAGGGCGTGCGGGGAGCGGAAGGTGCCGGCGTCGGTGAGGTTCTCCGTGGTGGGGGCGGAGACGGCGCCCGGGATGTGCCCCGCGACCGGGTCCAGGGGCTCGACCTCGCCGCGGTAGCGCTCCGCGGCGCGGGCGTCCATGAGGATCCCGTGGCGGGCCAGCGCCGCCGCCTCGTCGGCGTCCAGAGTGCGCATGCCGCCGGGCGAGGGCGTGAAGTCGCCAGGATCCGGATCGGGGGTGTCGGTGCTCAGCGGGTTTCCGGCGGCCTCCCAGGCGGCGAGGCCGCCGTCCAGGACGCGGACGTCGGGGTGTCCGGCCCACCGCAGCAGCCACCAGCAGCGCGCCGCCGCCCAGCCGCCGCCCAGGCCTCCGGCGTCGTAGACCACGACGGGACGGCGCGCGCTGACGCCCGCGCGGCGCATGGCGGTGCCGAAGGCGTCGAGGGTGGGCAGCGGGTGGCGTCCGGTGCCCGCGGCCGGCTTGGCGGCGAGCTCGCTCTCCAGGTCGATGTAGACGGCGCCGGGAAGGTGGCCCTTCTGGTACAGCGGCAGTCCCGGCGGGTCGCCCGGCTTGTACCGCACGTCGAGCAGCACGGGTGCGGACCCGGCGGCGAGATCGCTCGCGAGCGTGGCTGCGGAGATGATGGCTGTCATGGCGCCATCTTCGCGCACCAGGTGCCCCGTGGCCCGGTGGGTTCCGGGACGGCACACGGATCGGGGATTCTCGCCCTGAAGCGGAGAAAAGCGGCGCGGCCGGGGAGCGCCGCGCGACAGGTGGTGACAGCATCTGCACTGAGCGAGTAGTCACGAAGCCGCGGCAAGGACGCCGGGGCAGCACTTCCACCCGTACGACCGCATCGATGATGGTCAAGGAGCGAAGCAGATGACCGAGGCAGCGACTCGGCTACGTCACACCCCTGGGGCGCCCGCGTGGGCGAGCCTGATGGTGGACGGGCTGGACGTCGGCAAGGAGTTCTACCAGGGTTTGTTCGGCTGGGAGTTCCGCACCGGGCCCCAGCAGCTCGGCCCGTACGTGCGCGCGGTCGCGGGTGGCCACGAGGTGGCGGGGCTGGGGAAGAAGGCGGACGGGCGGCAGGTGCCGGTGGCGTGGCTGCCGTATCTGGCGAGTACCGACGCCGACGAAACGGCGGCTGCCGTGCGTTCGTACGGCGGGACGGTGGCGGTGGGGCCGCTGGACGCGGAGACGGCCGGGCGGATGGCGATTGCCTCCGACCCTCTCGGCGCGCCCTTCGGCGTGTGGCGGGACGCGCACTACCCGGGCCTGGGCACGGCACCGCTGGGCATGTTGGGGGCGCCCGTCTGGTTCGAGCTGGTCACCCGGGAGACGAGCCCGGTGGTCAAGTTCTACCAGGCGGTGTTCGGTTACGAGGCGAAGGCCGTCGAGGCACCGGGCTTCGACTATCTGACGCTCTACACGGACGGGCAGCCGGTGGCCGGAATCCACGGGGTGGGGGACGCGCTGCCCCGGGATCGGGGACCGCACTGGCGCACCTACTTCGCGGTGGAGGACCCGGACGCGGTGGCGCGGCACGCGGCCGAGCTGGGCGGCCGGGTGGTGCGCGGTCCCGACGACTCCCCGTACGGGCGCCTGGCGACCCTCGCGGATCCGGAGGGCGCGCACTTCAGCGTCATCCGGCCCGTGGCGATGGAGGGCTGACGTCGGACGGCGGGGCCTGCTCAGCGATGGGGCGCTCAGCGGGGGCCTGCTCAGCGCCTTGGCGGCGGTGCCGGTGAGGGCGTCGCGGTCTCGTCCACGGGCAGCACGTCGGGCGAGAGCGCCCCGGCGCCCGCCGAGGCCGCCGTCAGCCGTCTGCGGTGGTGGCGCCGGCACAGCACCTCGTAGCCGACCTCGCCGCTGAGTTCGCCCACGTCGCCGACGACGACCTGGGCGCCCTCGACCACCATGCGGCCGCCCACCGTGCGCGCGTTGTGCGTGGCGCGCGCTCCGCACCAGCACAGCGCCTCCACCTGGAGCGTCTCCAACCGGTCGGCGAGCTCCATCAGCCGCTGGGAGCCGGGGAAGAGGCGGGTGCGGAAGTCGGTGGCGATACCGAAGGCGTAGACGTCGATGCCGAGTTCGTCGACCACGCGAGCGAGCTGTTCGACCTGCTCGGGCGCCAGGAACTGGGCCTCGTCGACGATCACGTAGTCGGTACGGCCGCCCGCGGTGAGGTGTCTGACCAGGTGCTGCTGGAAGTTGAGGTCCTCGGCCACCTCGACGGCCTCGGCGACCAGGCCGAGGCGGGAGGAGAGTTTGCCCTCGCCCGCGCGGTCGTCCCGGGTGAAGATCATGCCGCCCAGCCCGCGCGCCGAGCGGTTGTGCTCGATCTGGAGGGCGAGCGTGCTCTTCCCGCAGTCCATCGTTCCGGAGAAGAACACCAGCTCTGCCATGGGGGTATGGCCTTTCCTCGGGGCGAGCGGGGCTCGGGACGGGCTCCGGCTCTGGGCGGGCG
>NZ_JASKYT010000012.1:0-43555 GCF_041028275.1 Streptomyces sp. PU-14G | reverse complement strand
CTCCGGCGCCTCCCCGATACCGCCGAACCGCCCACGGGGGGTTGTACCCCCCCGGTGGCTGGGGGTGGCGTAAAGCGTGGCATCTCCAACCACCGCACCGTGCGGGCGAATCGGGAGGCGCCGCTCTCCGGCTGCGCACTGTCCGCTCGTGGCGCCTTGTGCCCACCTGAGTACCGGTTGTCATACCAGGTCAGAGCGCGTCCGCCCGGAACGGGGCGCGCACGGGGGCGACCGCGTGCCCGCCCGGGAGCCCCTCCGGCGCCTCCCCGATACCGCCGAACCGCCCACGGGGGGTTGTACCTGCCGTCATGATGGGGGCCATGGCGGGTCAGGGAGATGTGGCGAGCGTGACCGAACGGGTTCCGGAAGACCCCGCACAGACGTGGGACGCCGAGCCGATGAGCACCGTCCTCGACCGGGCAGGCGATCCGACCGTGCGGGAGGTGCCACTGGTGAACCTCCCCGAGTCGGCGCGGCGCGCGCGCCGGCTCGCCCAGGCCGTGCTCCAGCAGCGCTGGGCCGTCTCCGCGCAGATCACCGAGCACACGGTGCTGCTCGTCTCCGAGCTCGTCGGCAACGCGGTCCGGCACACCGGCGCCCACACCATCGGCATCCGCATGCTGCGTCGCTCCGGCTGGATCCGCGTGGAGATCCGCGACCCTTCGCGCGGGCTGCCCTGCCTGCTGCCGGTCAGTGAGCTGGACGTCAGCGGGCGCGGTCTCTTCCTCGTGGACACCCTCGCGGAACGCTGGGGCGTGGACCTGCTGCCCCGGGGGAAGACCACCTGGTTCGAGATGCGGGCAGCCGACTGACATGAGCGCACGGGACGGCGGGGAAACCGCCCTCGATCCGGCACTGTTCGGGGCGTGGGCCGACGAGCCCGGCGGCGCCATGGAGGCCAGTGAGCTCGCCTTCGCCGCCGACGGCACGGGCCGGAGCAGACTGACGAACGCGGCCGGTGCCGACGACCTCACCCGTTTCCGCTGGAGCTGCCCCCGCCCGGGCGTGCTCGTCCTGCGGGAGGAGACGTTCAGCGAGCCGGGCGGCACCGCCGTGCCGGTGGACGCGACCGTACGGACGGCGTACCGGATCGACCAGACGGAGGGGCGCACGGTGCTCCGGTTCGACCAGCCCGTGGAGTTCGCGTTCTCCTACATCCGGGTGGCCGGCGAGTTGCGGTCCGCTTCCGAGGCGGCGCCGCACACCACCTCCCCGGGCGGCTGAAAGCGCTGCCGCTGCCTCCCGGGCGTGTGAAACCGCTGCCTCTCGCGCCACGGAACCGCTGCCTCCCCCGGGCGTGTGAAAGCGCTGCTTCCCGCGCCACGGAACCGCTGCCTCCCCCGGGCGTGTGAAAGCGCTGCTTCCCGCGCCATGGAAATCCCTACCTCCCCCGAGCGCGTGAAACCGCTGGCTCCCGACCGCTTGAAACCGCTGCCTCTCGCGCGCACGAAGCGCTGCGCGCCCGCGGGGCTGAGAGCCGCCCCGTCCGCCTGACCGGGAGGCGCGGCCCGTGCACGTGGGGCGCGGCTGACGTTCTCGTGTGAGGCGTCAGCTTCTGCGCGGTGGCTGGGCGGCGCCCTGCCGGTGGGCGTGACGGAACTCCACCAGCAGCCGGTCCGCGTCCGTCAGCAGGACCCCGTGGCTGGGCCAGGCCTCACCCTCCGCCCTCTCGCACAGCCGCGCGTACCGCTCGCGGCACTGCCGCAGGGTGCGGCGCAGGGGATCGTCGCCCTCGTCGTCCTCCAGGGAGCCGATCAGGCCCGCTGCCTCGGAGATGCTCTCCAGCAGCTCCCCGTAGGCGGACAGGAAGTCGTCCTCCGGCCGGGTGGCGTCCTCGCCGTGGAACCGCACGAACCCGTAGCTGATGCTGCGGATCTGCTCACCGGCGCGGCCCAGCGACTCCATCAGCGTGCGGTATCCCTGGAAACTGCGCGGGGCCGTGCGGCGGTGCAGCCACGTACGCGGGTTGTAGACGACGCTCTCCGCGCCCATTTCGACGGCCTCGCGTGCCGCGCCCAGGGTGTTGTCCAACTGCCGTGCGCGGTGCAGCCAGTCCTCAGCCGTCTCCTCGTCGGGCAGCCCCTCCTTGAGGCACTCGGCCATGTCATGCAGCAGGAGCTGGGTGGCCTGGGTGATCTCCTCGATGCCCCGTTCGGCCGTGCGGTAGCGCAGCGGGGGGAAGACCAGCATGGCGAGCGCGATGCCGACGCCCGCGCCCAGCAGCGCCATCTGGATGATCTCCCACAGCATCTGGACATGGGTGCCCGAGAGCGCGTTGTAGGCGAACGCCCCGGCGATCGACACCTGGATGCCCTGGCTTCCCAGGTGGCGCCAGCGGCCGATCAGCAGGGTGATGGCCAGCATCACCGCGAACGCGAGGGTGTTCTCGCCGATCAGCGGACCCACCAGCCCCGCCGCGAGGACACCGAGCACGACCGCCACCACGTACCGCAGGGACTGCAGCACGGAGCGGTACGCCGTGGACTGCACCACCAGCAGGGCGGTGAAGGGCGCGTAGGTGGGCTGCGGGGAGCCGATCACATAGGCGCCCAGTGCCCAGGCCATCACGCCCGCGGCCCCGCTCTTGGCGAGCAGGAGTGCCGTCTCCCGCTCCGGTCCCGCCTGTTGCCGCGCCCTGTGCGCGGCTCGGCGCGCGCGGTCGACCACCGTCGGAAGCCACCGACTGTCCGTCCTGCTCACCTGGACCCGCTCCTCCCGTGTGCGTGCGCGGTGATCGATCGGCTCGCGTGTGTGCTCGGCTCTCGTGTGCGTGGTGCTCGGCCACGCGTGCGTCGGGCCTGGCTCAGCTGTGCGCTCGCTGCCCCGCGGAGCGGGCCCTGCCTCGGTGCTCCGCGCGAAGCGGCCGATGCCGGGTTCCACGTGTGGTGCTTTCCGCACGTGGAACCCGGCCGAGGCACGCGCTGGTGCGGTCGCCTTCCGGCGCGCGAGGGCGGACCATAAAAACGAACAAAAGACGTGAAACGGATAGACGGGTACGACCACAGAGTACGGAGGAACCATGCCTGCAGGGTCGAACGCCAAGCGCGAACGCCAGTACGAGCACATCAAGGAGGGTGCCAAGAAGCGCGGCACGTCCACCGGCCGCGCCAAGGAGATCGCCTCCCGCACGGTCAACAAGGAGCGCGCGCAGAAGGGCGAGGCCAAGCGCGCCAGCCGTACCTCCGTGAGCGACAAGCCCGCACCCAAGCGCGGTGGGCAGCGGTCCCACACCGGTTCCGGTGGCCCCACCCGCGACCAGCTCTACAACGAGGCCAAGCAGAAGGGCATCGAGGGCAGGTCCCACATGAACAAGCAGGAACTCCAGCGGGCACTCGGCCGCTGAGCGCCCCGCCGACGCCCCGCCGACGCCCCGTCGCCGGGCCGTCGCCGGGCCGTCCTGCCGCCGGGTCGTCGCCGGACCGTCCTGCCGCCCTCCGCCCGGACGGCTCCCGTTCGGACGGCCCCGTTCGGACGGCTCCCGCCCGGACGGCTCCCCGTTCGGACGGTGCCGCCGGGGTGGGCCGCGACGGGCGGTCGCCGAAGCGGCCTCGGGCCGTCGGCGGGCGTTTCACCGCGCGCGGGCAGGGAACCCCGTGGCGCACGTCTTGGGAGGTAACGCTGTATGCCGGGTAAACCGCGTACGCCCCGCGAGGTCGTACAAGAACACGAGCACCGCTACGCGCCGGACGCCGACCGCCCGCTCGGCGGCTACCTGGCCGTGCTCTCGTCGTTCGGTACCGGCGTCGTGGGCGCCGCCCTCGCGGCCCGCTGCGCCGGACGCCGGGCACCGCAGGACCTGAGCACCCGCGAACTGGTACTCCTCACCCTGGCCACGCACAAGCTGTCGAGGATGGTGTCCAAGGACGCGGTGGCCAGCCCCTTCAGGGCCCCCTTCACCCGCTACACGGGCACCAGCGCCCCGGCGGAGGTGGCGGAGGAGGTCCGCGGCAAGGGGCTCAGGCACGCCGTGGGCGAGCTGATCACCTGCCCGTTCTGCCTGGCACCGTGGGTGGCGTCCGCGCTGCTCGTGCTGCGCGCGGCGTCCCCCGCTACCGCACGCACCTGCTACAGCGGCCTGGCGGCCGTCGCGGGCTCGGACTTCCTGCAGTTCGCGTACGCCGCCGCCCAGGAGCGGCACTCGCCAGGAGACTGACGGGCGCACGCCGGCCCCAGCGGCCGGCCCCACCCCTCGGCGCGGCCCCAGCCGCCTTCCGGCCCGCCCGGCGCGCCGCCTGCCGCACCCAGGCGGCACCCCGGACCCCGTCCGGTTCACCGCTGACGATTTCTGAGAATCCCACACGATTGGAGCGCACCGTGGCAGCCAACGCTTCGCGCAACGGGTCCAACCCCTCGTACACCGTCCCGGGCATGTCCACGAGCGACGGCGGCGACGTCATCCGGCTTCTGCGGATGCGCCTGCACGCCCTCAACGACCTGGCGCTGACGCTCAAGCACGTGCACTGGAACGTGATCGGACCGCACTTCATCGCCGTCCACGAGATGCTCGACCCGCAGGTGGAGGCCGTCCGCGAGATGATCGACAACACTGCGGAGCGCATCTCCACGCTCGGCGGCTCGCCCTGGGGCACCCCCGGCGTGCTGGTCTCCGAGCGCACTTGGGAGGACTACTCGCTCGGCAGGGCCGAGGCCATCGAACACCTCGGCGCCCTCGACGTCGTCTACACCGGCGTCATCGAGGACCACCGCAAGGCCGTGGAGGCCACCGACACCTCGGACCCGGTCACCCAGGACCTGCTCATCGAACACCTGCGCCAGCTGGAGCTCTTCCAGTGGTTCGTGCGCGCACACATCGAAAGCTCAGGCGGCAAGCTCTCCACCGGCCCGCACGACTCCGAGGAGGCCGCCGCGGGCAAGGCCGCCCAGGGGGCCCGCGGCAAGCCCTGACCGGCCGGCCCTCGGCGGGCAGCCGCGACCCCTCCTGGCCCGGCGAACCCCGCCCCGGACCGAGGCAGCCCAACCGCAGACCCGTGACCGCACCGCCGGTGCGCCGCCCGACAGGGTGGTGCTCCGGCGGCGGTGTGCGGCCTGCCGGGCGGCGCACCGGCCGTGCCCGTGCTGCGGCACCTGCCGTGCCCGTGTTGCGGGACCGGCCGCGTCGCCCGCGTTGCGGCACCGGCTGCGGCAGCCGAGGGGGCATGGCAGCGGGCAGCACGGATGGCGCCCCCGGATGGCACCTCCGGATGGCACCCCCGGGGGCGCCCCCGGATGGCTCCCCCGGTGGGCGCACGGCTTGCTCCCCCCTGGGCGCACGGATGGCGCTTCCCGGCAGGCGGCTGCCGGGCGTCGGCCGCATGATGGGGAAGCGGCCCCGCCAAGGGAGCCGTGGCTGCTGCCGGCCCTGCCCGGCGGGCCGAGCCCGGGAGAGAGCGATGCACCGCTTCCGCGAACCGAACAGGGGATCCAGCCTGCGCGGCGACCCACCCGTCGCTCCGCACGTGGCTCTGGCCCTCAACGGGATGGGGAGCTTCGCCTGGGACCTGGCCAGCGGCGAGATGCGCTACGACGACGCCGGACTCGCCGTGATGGGCTTCCGGCCCGAGGAGTACGACAACCGGACCGCGACCCTCGCCGAGCGGATGCTCGGCGAGGAACTGCCCGAGATCCAGGCCCGGGTGGACCGGGCGCTGAAGGAGCACACCGGCTACAGCCTCTACTTCCGGGTACGCCACCGTGACGGGTCACTGCGCTGGACCCACTCCCAGGGCACGGTCGTCTGCGACGACCACGGGCAGCCCGCGCAGGTCATCGGGATCATCCGCGACGCCAGCCAGGAGCTGCGCGCCGTCGACCAGACGCGGGAGCTGCGGCAGGCCAAGAGCGACCGCCGCAGGCAGGCCGACATCGTCGGCCACGTCAACGAGGCCCTCGCGCCCACCGTCTCGGTGGACGACGTGGCCGAGGCACTGACCACCGACCTGCTGCTGGAACACCTGGGCGCCGCCAGCATCCTGCTCGGACTGGCCGACAACGGCCGCATGGGACTGGTGGGCGCCAACGGTGTGCCGGAAGGCCTGATCCGCGACTTCCACCTCGCCCGGATCGCCGAGCCCCTGCCGCTGAGCGAGGCCGTGCGCACCCGCAAGCCGGTCTTCGTGACCGACCGCGAGGAGTTCGCCCGGCGCTACCCGGGGCTGCGCGCGTACCTGCGGGCCGTGCCGGAGTCCACGGCCGCCGTCTACCTGCCACTGATCGCGCACGACACCCCCATCGGCGCGCTCGGCCTCACCTACGACGGCAAGACCCGCTTCACCCACGACGAGCGGACCGTGCTGACCGCGCTGAGCAGCACCATCGCCCAGTCGCTGCAGCGCGCCCTGCTCTACGACCAAGAGCACGAGCTGGCCACGGGGCTCCAGACGGCGATGCTGCCGGGACACATCCCGCACGTGCCAGGCCTGTCCATGGCGACCCGCTACCGTCCGGCCCGCGCCAGAGGCGGCATCGGCGGTGACTGGTACGACGCCGTCACCCTGCCCGACGGGCGGATCGCCGCGGTCGTCGGCGACGTGCAGGGGCACGATGTGACGGCCGCCGCCGTGATGGGCCAACTGCGCATCGCGCTGCGGGCCTACGCCGCAGAGGGGCACCCGCCCACGACCGTGATGGCGCGGGCCTCCGCCTTCCTCGCCGAACTGGACACCGACCGGTTCGCCACCTGCCTCGTCGTCCTGCTCGACCCGCACACCGGGCACGTGGTCAGCGTCCGCGCCGGCCACCTGGACCCGGTACTGCGCCGCCCGGACGGGAGCTGCGTCTGGCTCAACACCCCCGGCGGCCTCCCGCTCGGGCTGACCGCGCCGTCGACCCAACCCCCCTACACGACCGCGGAGACGGTACTGGACCCCGGATCCACCCTGCTGCTGTGCACCGACGGTCTCATCGAGTCCCGTACCAAGGACATCGACCAGGGCCGCGACCAGCTCATCGACGCCGTGAGAACCGGGCCTCTGCGCCCCGACCCGCTGGCCGACCATCTGCTGCACACGATGGGCGCCTTCACGGGCCAGGAGGACGACGTCGCCCTGCTGTTGCTGCGGCGCGCCGCGGGCAGGCGCCACACCGCACCCCAGATGGCCGTCACCATCACCACCAACGACCCGCACTCGCTGCAGGCCGCCCGCCAGGCCCTGCGCACCGCACTGCACCGCTGGTCCCTGGACGACCTCAGCGACACCGCCCAGCTGCTCGCCAGCGAGATGGCCACCAACGCGCTGCTGCACACCGGGGGCGACGCCACGCTGACGGCCAGACCGGTGCGCAGCGGGGGCCGCGCCCTGCGCATCGCCGTCACCGACACCTCACCCGCCTCACCGCAGCGCCGTGCTGCCACCGAGCAGTCCACGTCGGGCCGCGGCCTCGTCCTCATCGAGGAGCTCGCCACCGACTGGGGCGTCGAGCCACGCGGCAACGGCAAGCGCGTCTGGTGCGAGATCCCGCTCGACGTGCGCTAGGGAGCGCCGAGGTCCGAAGGTGACCGCCCCAGGGGCCGAAAACAGCCGCCCGATGACCGGAGGGGAACACCTGGGATCCGGAGGGAGCACCCGTGGTCTGGAGGGGATTCGGCCGCGTGACGCCGGGCACCCGCCCCGCAGATGTCACACGCAGCGACGTCACACGTGGCCGACGTCACCAGCGACGATGCCACAAACGGCGATGCCACAAGCGGCGACGCCACAGGCAGGGACGTCGCACGCTTCGATGTCAGCGACCCGAAAGGCGGCAGTGCACACCACAGCGCGCACCACAGCGGACGCGGCTACCGACACCGACCGGAAGCCCGACCGGAAGCCGGTCAAGGTCAGCATCGTCGTGCCCACCCACGACACGGGCGAGACGGTGCTCACCGGGCTGCGCTCCTTCCTGGCCCAGAGCATGCCGCGCTCCGACTTCGAGATCATCTACGTGGACGACGAGTCGAGCGACGACACCGTCGCGATACTCGAGGCCGAGATAGCCAGGCAGGGGGCGCAGGAGACGGCCCGCGTGCTGCGGATCGACCACTCGGGCTGGCCGGGCAGGCCGCGCAACGTCGGCACCGACGCGGCGCGCGGCGAGTTCGTCCACTACGTGGACGACGACGACTGGCTGGCCCCCGAAGCGTTGGAACGCACCTACGCGCGGGCGCGCGAGACCGGCGCCGACATCGTGATCGGCCGGATGGCCGGGCACGGGCGGCAGGCGCCGCGCGCCCTGTTCGAGAAGCCGCTGGACTCCTGCGACCTGCGCCAGGACACCACACTGCTGGCCTCCATGACGGTGCACAAGCTCTTCCGGACGGACTTCCTGCGGGCACACGGGCTGCGCTTCGCCGAGGGCAGGGTGCGCCTGGAGGACCACATGTTCACCCTGCGGGCCTTCCTCCTGACCGACCGGGTCGCCACCGTCCACGACTACACCTGCTACCACTGGGTGCGGCACACCGACGGCAAGCACAACGTCAGCTACGAGACGATCGACCCGGCGCCCTACATCGACAGCGTCCGCAAGATCCTCGCGATCCTCGACGCGCCGGACACCCACGTCCCCGCGGGCCGCCACCGCAACCGGCTGACGGCCAAGTGGTACGGCAAGAAGGCGCTCGAAAGGATCTCCGGGCGGCGCCTGCTCGACCAGCCCGCCGAGCGCAGGGCCGCCTGGTTCGAGGCGGTCGCCTCCCTGGCCGCCGAGCTGCCCGAGAAAGCGGACGCGGCCCTGCCCACGCGGCTGCGCGTCGTCGCGGCCCTGGCCCGCCACGGCGACCTCGCCCTGGCCGAGGAGCAGGCGGCCTTCGAGGCCGGCGTCGTCCAGCGGCCCCGGGTGGAGTCGGCCCGGTGGCACGACAGCGCGCTGCGGATACGGTGCACCTCCTCGCTGGTGCGGGAGCGCGGCAGAGGGCGCGGCGCCGCACCGCTCGTCTTCCTGCGGCCCGACGAGCACCGCCTCCGGCTGCGCCTGCCGCCCCGCGTCGCCGACGTGGAGGCGGCGGCCGAGGTGGCCGACTTCGCCAAGGCGGTCCGGCGCAGCAACGTACGAGGCCAACTGCGGCACCGCGAGGGCGGCACCGTACTGAGCGTCCCCACCACCTGGCAGGTCAGCGAGGTGCCGACCGAACGGACCGCGGCAGGCCCAGGCCCCTGGCGCCGCCTGCGGCACCTGTGGGCGAAGGCCGCCGCCCGGCTGCGGGGCCGGGCCGGGGAGCCGGACGCGCGCACCCTGCGCTACACGGCCGAGTTCACCCTCGACCCCGCCACCGCCGACCACGGCCGCCCCCTCGCCCCCGGCACCTGGGACGTCCACTTCCAGCTCGGGGTCGGCGGCTGGCGCACCTCCAGGCCCCTGCGGGGACACACCATCGAGGTGCCGGACGACGCGGCTGCCGCTCCACCGCCGGGGGAGCGGCAGCCGCGCGGACGCGGACGCCGTGAGCTGGAGAGCGCCGCCACGTCCTGAGGGCAGCGGCGACGGGAAGGCCCGCGTCAGTCCTCTTCGGGGTCCAGCTCGAAGGCGAAATACATGCTCATCACACAGGGCTGGTCCTCGTCGTCCATGTAGGTCCAGGCAACGTCCGTCACACGGATGTCGTGTTCCCCCACCCACTCATGGGCCTTCCTGAAGACCTCCGCGGGTGTCGCGCCGATGAACAGCTTCGCGGCGATGGGATACACGCCGGTCTCGTCGTCCGAGTCGTCGAAGTCCTCTGGAACTTCCACACAGAAATCGGGATCGCGTGCCACGGGGCGCACCTTTCCAGTCGGTTACGGGGCGTCGTACGCAGCGGCCGAACCTCTGCGTACGACGCCCGGTAAGACCGCCTCGGTATCCGGAAGGGTTGCTTCTGACGACCAGGCAACCCAGGACGTGCATCGGCGGGAGCCCCGACCGGAACGAGAACCCCAGGCCCTTCCAGCTTGGAGCGGGCTGAGGTGAACGACCACAGCGGGCAGCGGCCGTCTCGCTGTTACCAAGTGCGGACACAAACCGGTGAACAAGATCCGCCTCAAGGCCATCTCACCTTGTGTAGCGCACAGCAGACCCGGGCGGCGCCGGTCACGACAGGGACCGGCACCGCCCCTTGAGACCCTGGAGATTTCCGCCATGACAACCCGTCGCATCCGCCGCACCGTCCGTTCCGCCACTCTGGTGGCGGTGGCCGCCGCCGCGGCGTTCTCCGTGACCGCCTGCCAGAGCGGTGACAACGACGCATCCGGCTCCCACAAGGCCGGCACCAGCGCGCAGTCCCAGGCGCAGCACGAGAGCGCCTCCCTCACGTCCAAGAGCGCTTCTGCGGATCGCACACAGACGCTGGTCGACGGGAGCAAGGCCAAGATCTCCAAGGTGGGTGACCAGCACTACCGTGCCGAGATCGTCAGTGACGGTGCCGTCATCGCGACGCTGGAGGCAGATGGCCGCGATGCCGGGATGGACGGCAACGGCATGTTCGTCACCCTCACTGCGGGCGGTCAGATCTCCTCGTGGATGGACGCCGGCCAGCAGGGGCCCGGCACCTTCAACCTCGAAGGCGGCTGGAAGGCCAAGGTCACCGAACAGGGCGAGGGCCACTACCGCGCCGAGATCATCGGGCACGACGGCGTCATGGGCACCCTGGACGCAGACGGCCACGACGCCGGCCTCGACGCCAACGGCGTGTCCATCGTCCTCACCACCGGCGGCCTCATCAGCTCCCACAAGTAGCACCCCCACGTGCCCGCCAGCCCGTTCCAGCTCGCCCCGCGGGCCGGGACCGGGCCGCTGGAGGCCACCCTGGCGGGCGGAGACGGGCTTCAGGGGCAGAAGATGGCCGTCTTCGACCTCGCGATCGCGGATGAGGCCCACGGCACCGCCGGTGCTCTTCGGAGTCCGTGGGCCGCGATCGCGAGCATGGCCCACGACCCGGAGGGCGCCTACGGCGCGTGGCTCGCAGAGCTGGGGCTCGCGGGGGCGATCGAGCGCGAGCGCGTCGCCGACTGGTGGATGGTGTCGTCGCGGGCGCTGGACACGTCGGTCGGCCGCCGACCGCATCATCGACCACCGCGGCCCGAAGCTCGCGCTCCAGCCGCGTAAGCGGTTCGCCAGGAACACCGTGCTCCTCGTGGACGGCAGCTTGGCGCCCACCCAGGACCGCTCGGTCGCCGAGCAGTCCAAGACGTCCCATGTCGCTGGCCGGTCAAGTAGGTGCTCAGGCAGCACGATCCATGGGCGACGCGAAGGCGTGATCGGGATCGAACAGAACGCGGCACTGCAGGCAGTGGTGGAGGCAGCCGAGCAGTTTGCTGAACAGATTCCTGAGAGCGGCGGTATGGCGTTCTCCACCAGCGCGCCGCCGGTCATAGTGGGCGCGTGGAGCTTGGGCGCGGAGAGCCGCGAAGGCGCACATACGCCCGGTTGAGGCCAGTAGCTGGTTCTTGACGAAACGGTCGATGTCTTGGCGGGAGAAGAAGGCCCTCTGGCGCCGGCGAACAGGGCTCATCGAATGCAGCATGCCCAGAACGCACACCGGACGTCCCTGGAAGCCCTGCGCGGCCTGCGAGTGTGGGTAGATAGCGCTCCAACAGCCTGTAGGCGCTGAGGAAGCGATCACTCGCGTCCTTGCAGGGGAGGGGCGAAGCCGTGCCCAGATTGGCCTCTCGCGCGTCTCGGCCGCACCGCACCGCAGCCTCGCCTCCTGGCCTAGCGCTCATGACTCCCGCGGCGGGGCAGTGGCCCGACGTTTGCCTGTCGGCCTGGGCGCTGTGCTGCATGCTGCTGGCCGGGGCCGAGGCCCGACCGGGCGGCCAGAGCGTCGGCCACAGCCCCGGTAGTGAACGCGTAGATGGTCTTGTGAAGGAGGTCCACCGCCAGCTCCGTACGTGGCCACGTAGCAGGCGGGGCGCCGACGCCTGTGGCATTCTCCAAGATCTGGTCATTGGTCAACCGCACGACAGCGAACTGCGCGGACGCCCACGCTCCTCGCAGCCCGGCGTGAGCCATCACCGATCGAAGCACTCCCAGCAGCGCGCCCTGCCCGACATGCATGACCCAGTTCGCAGTAGCCAGTTGACGCCCCGGCCGCTCCGTCAGCCACGCCGTCCGTTCGAGCGTGCGTGCCGGGACATGGGAGTCGGGCCGACCGGTCAAGTGCTGTTCGGCCTTCTCGCCCAGCGTCATCACCACGGCCCCGGCCGTCCCAGCTACCAGCCCTTCCCACCACACACGCTTCATCATGCGGCCACGGATACCCCGCATCTGCGTGCCCCTCACCGACCTGACCTGTTCAGCGCACGCCCGAGCCGTACTTCGCCATGGATGCAGGGTGCTGGTGACCGGGAAACCAGGGGGCCGCTTGTCAGGAGATGGGCGGCCCAGCAGGTCAGGGGCGGCGTCCCACCCCGGTGGCCAGCTCTCTGAGGCGTCCGCCCGGAAGCCGTGGGGCGAGCGGCACGGTACGCGCTCCGGCGACCTCACGAAGTCCACCCAGGAATTCTGTGACGGCCTCGGAGGCCGTATGCCGTGGTGTCCACTCCAGCTCGGTGCGCGCCCGGGACGTGTCCAACAACGGCAGCCGCAGGACCGCATCGAACAGGTGCGGGGAAGCCGGGACCAGGTGGAGGCCCCAGGCGGCGACGAGCGCCCCGCGTACGGCCGACAGCGGCAGCCTTACCGTCCGGGCGCCCAGGAGTGCGGCCAGCTCGGGGGCGTCGATCACGGGTCGGCAGCCAGATTGAACGCGCCGGAGACCGGGCGCGCCACCGCGCGTCGGTAAGCGTCCGCCGCGTCATCGGTGTGGAGAGCCTGGAAGCGCAGACCCGGCAGGTCGGGAACGGCGGGGATCAGGGAAGGTCGGACGAGCCGCTGGGGCAGCAGGGGTCCTGCGAACAGACGGCGTTGCTCGGAGGCCGATGCGCGTTTGAACAGGAAGCCGGGACGCATGCGCACCACCCGGACGGAGGGATGCCGCCGCTCGAAGGCGTCCAGCACCCGTTCCAGGTACGCCTTCTCCCGGCAGTACGCCGCCTCGGGCCAGCCGTGCGTGGGCCACGTCTCGTCCACGAACCGGTCTTTGGGGCCGGGCGAGTAGGCGCCGACCGAGGAGGCGTATACCAGGGCCGGGACCTCGGCTGCCGCTGCCGCCTCAAAGACCCGCATGCTGCCCTCGACGTTCGTGCGCCACGTCGTGACGGGGGCGTGTGTGGGTTGGAACAGCCAGGCCAGGTGGATCACGGCGTCCGCGCGTTCGAAGTGACGAACGAGGTCGGCCTGCGGGTCGCCGACGTCTACGCAGGCCCACTCGGTCTTGGCCACCGACAGCCGGCTCGGCCGCCGCGCGAGCCCGAGCACGGAGGCGATCTCGGGGTCTTCGCTCAAAGCTCCGACGACGCTGGTACCGACGTTGCCCGTCGCCCCGACGACCACCACCCGCAAACCCGGGGGACGGCTGCTTCGCGACTGCTCCTGCACGGTTGACTCCTTCATCGCTTCCGCCTCCCGCGGCGATCTCCCAGAGTGCCGACTCGCCGGTTCCCATGCCTGTCGACTGCCGAGCGCTGCGGTCGTGAACGCTCGGCCTTCGGAGCACGTCCGGGGCGGTCGGAGCGCAGCCAGACCCGTAGCCATCCGACTTCCATGGCGGCGTCGAGTAGGTAGGTGGCCGGGATCTGCCGACGGGGAACATAAAGGAGGTCCACGGCCAAGAGCGTCGACGCTGTCGCCAGGCCGAGAGTGCGGGCCGCCGCCGCCCCTCTGGCGAGTCCGCGCCGGCCAGTGGGGAGATTCCGTCGATCAGTAGGAGACCGCCGACCGTCTTTTGATTCGGGTGTCCGGATTGTCAGGTGGCACGCGGGCTGGGAGGACCGGGCAGGAGGCTTCCCCAGCCCCGCGTCGTGCCGGTCAGCCGCTACTGCTGCGGCTGCCGGAGCCGCGCATGGCGTCCTTCACTCGGTCCTTGATGGCGGCGAAGGGGCCGAGGGCGGCGTTCTTGGCCCCGGATTCGACGCCGGGACGGGGGTGGGTCGGGGCGGTGGCCTCGGCGGCTTTCACGCTTTTTGCGAGGGTGGCCAGCTGGGAGGGCTCGGTGTTCCGGCGCAGTTGGGCGAACTCGTACCGCTCTTCCGCCCGCGCGTGCTGCTCGACGTCCATGCGCAGCCTGAGAAGCGCGGGGAGGAACTTTTCGTCCTCGGGGTCCATCTCCTCCAGCGAGGCGAGCGCCTCCTTGGCTTGGCGTTCTTCTTCGAGGCGTTCGGCCACGATGTTCTCGCCGCCTTCGGCGGTGCGCTTGGCGAGGGGGTGGACGACCTCTTCTTCCGCGGTCTCGTGGACGGCGAGCATCCGCACCAGGCGCCCGAAGGCGTCACGGCGCGCCTCGCCGCTGGTGGCCTCGACCTCGTCGAAGAGGTTACGGATCTGGCCGTGCTGGGCCATCAGCAGCGCGACCACGTCCTGGTCTGGGTCGGGCCCGCCGTGCGCGGTGGTGGGCTGGTTCACGTGAGTGTCTCCTTCGGGTCACCAGACGCGGGAGGGCATCAGTTCGACCAGTGGTTCCAGTGCTGTCGGAGGGCGGTGACGGGGTGGTCCCCGTCCTGGTTGCGGTAGTCGCGGCCGAAGGCGGCCTGGTGGGCGTCCATCACCTGGTCGCTGGGGGCGGGCCCCTCGCCGTTCACGGCCTGCTGCATCCGCTCGAACCGCTCGTGCGCCTCGCGGACGTAACCGGCGCCCAGGGTGGTGAGGTCGAGTTGGTCGGCGATGACTTCGCGCAGGTAGCTCTTGTTCGGCTCGAACGTGAGAACGTTCGGCAGCTCGGGAGCGAGGACCTCGGCGGGGTCCCTGCCATCGTGGCGGCGCATCAGGTCGCACGCCAGGTGCAGGTGTTCCAGCTCCATGTTCAGGTGCAGCTCCCAGATGGCCTTCACCTTCGGGTCGCTCTCCTGCTCCATGAAGGAGTGGTAGAGGTAGCACTCGTTGTACTCGTGATTGACCAGCTGCTCCCACCACGTCTCTCCCGGGTCGACCAGCGACTCGTAATGGGTGACGTGCTCCTCCTCGATCAGCCCGATCTCCTGGTAGAGCTGGCGGGCGATCGGCTCCATGTAGGTGGGGCCGACGTTCATGTAGAAGTTCATCGTCTGCTGCTCGGCTGACATGACCGTCAGCGCGTGCAGCTTCGAGAGCGGATTGGCGCGGGTCTTGTCGTAGGGGTCGCGTACGTTGTCGACCGGGTGGCGGTGGTGCATGGGGGTGGGCCGGCCGGGCATCACCTCGGTCAGGCCGTCGACGATCTTGTCCGCCTTGCGGTGCTCGATCATCTCGTACAGGTTCGCGTACCGGTACAGGTGATCGAAGTCCTCCAGGACCCCGAACTCGTACGCTTGCTTCAGATACGGATCCGGCTCCGCGCGAGCCACCCACGCCGTCAGGTCCACTGCCACCTGCTCGTAGGCGATCGTCGTCTCCAGCACGGAGGAGACTCCGGGCAGCAGCCAGTTCACCGCCTTTTGCTGCTGCGCTTCGATGTAGCGCACCTCGGCCAGCTGCCGCTTGATCTCCGGGTCCGGACAGTGACGGGCGAACTGGTGGCTGAACAGAATCGCCTCGACCTCGATCCCGTTCATCGTGATGACGCGGCACCGCGTGTAGGGATCCGCGTGGTCCGGATCGATCGGCGTCACGTTCAGCTCGCGCCAGTTGCGCACCTGGCGTTCCAACGGGATTCCGCGTTGTTCGAGGGGATTGAACGTCATACGGCCCTCCTGGTTCGCCGGCTCCGACCCGCCCCGCGTACCCCACCGCGGCGAGCGCGGAACACCCCTCTTCGGGAAGCGGGACCGTTCGAGTCACCGCACCACTCGACCAGACCCGGTGTGCCCGCCGGGGCGACGGCCAGCCGCGCAGCCAGTCGGGCCTGGTCACGCCCCATCCGGGTGTCTCGTGCGCTCACGGAAGAATCCTGGGACCGACTCCCTGGCGACAGCCACTGTCGTTGCCCTGTGTGCCACTGCCCACTGGGCCGTTCGCTCTCGTCGCCGCGTGCCAGCGACCACCGCCGGCATCTGCTGCGGCTCCGGACCCATCGAGCCCTCACCTGCCGAGTGCCACTCGCCACACGCCTCCGGATGGTGCGGCTGACCGTGGAGCCTCGTCCGGTGCCACGGTGGGGGCGCGCGTGGTCGATAAGGGAAGCTGCCGTCCTGCGGCGGAGGTGACTGTTCAGGTGTCAGGAGCCTGCTTTTCGCGCTCGGTGCCGGAATCCGGTGCCTGTTCGAGTTCGGCCTCTTTGGCTGCGCGGCGGTCTTGACGTTCGCGTTCGCGGCGGCTGAAGGCGGCCTGCCGGACGGCGTCCTCACCGGCCAGACCGGAACCGAGTGCACCGGCGATGGTGCCCAGGCAGGCGGCCATCCAGGCGATGGTGGCCAGGTCCGACAGCCCGGCCGGGTGGCCGAGTGTACGGGCCAGGTAACCGGTGGGGACGACGATGCAGGCCGCCAGGAACATGGCACTGAACAACAGCGCGAACACCGCCACTACGCCGCAGGTGACCGTGGCCAGGGTGGCGGCGTTGTAAAGCGCGGAGATCGGCCGCTGCCGGGGATTGAGCGGTCGCTCCCACAGCCGGTTGTCCAGGACGAGCCAGGCGACCATAGCGACAACGGCGAGAATGTTGACCAGGAGGAGGCGCAGAGTGCTGGCAGCGTCCGCCAGCTGCCAGATACTGGAGTAGAAAATCCCAAAGGCAGCGCCGGCCGTGGCAGCCGCCAGAGCCGGCGAGAGACTCGGCACCAGTCGCCATGGCCGGTTGGCCCGCACCATGCCGGCCAGAAGACGGACCCGTCCGAGCCAGCCGCTCAGCGTCAGATGCACCCCTGACTCATCCAACAGAACATTGGATACAACGTCTGTCCTGTCGTTGTCCTCGCGTGCCGGGACAGCGCGGTAGCCGGTCGGATAGCCGCGGGGCGGCTTGGCGCTCGCGGCTGCTTCGGAGTCACCACTCAAGTAGGCGATGACCAGATGGGCGACCACCGCGAGCGTGCGGTGCCTCAGCCGGAAGGCACCCATCGCGGGAAGTGAGACAAGACCCAGCCCTTGGTCGGGCACGCAGTCGGCGGCAATAGGGCGAGTGCCGGCCCGACGTGGCATCTCGGTCAGCACCACCACCGCGTCCCAGCCGCGCTCGCGTACCTGACGCTGCCCGATCTTCACCAGCGGCAGACTTCCCTCCTCGTCCAACGGCAGCACCTCGCGGCCCACCTCCACCCTCCATCGAACACTTTCCCGACCGCCGCCGCCATGGTCCGCTTCTTGCCGGAGGAGTGGGGGCAGCCGCCGGGCGATCGCCTCGGCCACCTCACTGCCCAGACCAGGCTCGCCCACCAAGCCCAAGACCTGGGTTGCCTCGTCGCCCGGCACCTGCTCGGGCGCCTTTTCGTCCGCCACAGTCCTCCTCGCGCTCCCTGCCCAGCCGCTCACGAACCGGCCGTCCAGCACGCCGTCGGCCCCCGCCCCCGGATCCCCGACGCACTAGGCGGCGTGCCGCCGCCTCCGTCCCCCGCAGCAGTCCGGGAAGCTGGTCGGGAGGCGGTGCCGGCTTTGGCCGCCTCTGTCCTGGGGGCCTGCGAGGGACAGTTGGAAGACGACGCCACCGTCATGGGCCCGGACTGTCATGGAACAGACTGAGCCGGGCCGCGCTGAGCGGCCACGGAGCTTTCGGGCTGTCCTCGTGGGCGGGAGGCGTTGCTCAGCCGTCCTTCCGCAGGGAGCCGCCCCTGCCACGCAGGCGGGCATCGGACATCTCGGTGAGGATTTGCTGGATGAGCCCGTACGTTCGTCCATACGCTTCCGCCAGGCCCCGGAGAGACTTGCCGCCCTCGTGTTTCCTCTCGACCGTGCCCGGGGCGTGATCGCTCCCCGGCTCGGTGATCCGCTTACCTTTGTCCATGAGCGGCCTCCTTCCGCGTAAGGCGCCCAACCGGAGTACGTCCGCAGGACGATTACCGAGCGGGGCAGGGGGTTGAGGGGACATGGGGAGACGGCAGGCTGGTCGGCGCTGCGAGGTGCCCGGCCGCACCACGAGGCGGAGAGTCGGACCCTTCGTCGACGGCCAGGACCCAGCTGCTGGTTCTCTTGGCACGGGACCGCGCAGTCGAACTGGCCCGATGCCCTCGATCAGGATGCGGGCATCCGTCTGTCTCAGCCACTTGAGAGGCCCGAAAGCGCCATCCAGCCGACCGGTGACAGTGACCTACTGACCGGCCCCTCCCCCGGAGGCGGGGTCAGCCCCACAGGCCGACAGACCGACTTTCGGCCCAGGTCCGCCCTCCCGCCAGTCTCAACCGGAGGCCTTGGCGGCGATCGCGCGTTACAGAAGGGCAAGCCCATGACAGAGCTGGAAGACGCGCATCACCTGGTGAGGCGTGGCGCGCTCAGCACTCGATGACGTTCACCGCGAGCCCGCCGCGGGCGGTCTCCTTGTACTTGACCTTCATGTCGGCCCCGGTCTCGCGCATGGTCTTGATGGCCTTGTCGAGGGAGACGTGGTGGCGGCCGTCGCCGCGCAGGGACATGCGGGCCGCGGTGACGGCCTTGACCGCGGCCATGCCGTTCCGTTCGATGCAGGGGATCTGTACGAGGCCGCCGACCGGGTCGCAGGTCAGGCCGAGGTTGTGTTCGATGCCGATCTCGGCCGCGTTCTCCACCTGTTCGGGGCTGCCCCCGAGGATCTCCGCGAGGCCTCCCGCGGCCATGGAGCACGCCGAGCCGACCTCGCCCTGGCAGCCGACCTCGGCGCCGGAGATCGAGGCGTTCTCCTTGAAGAGCATGCCGATGGCGCCCGCGGCGAGCAGGAAGCGGACCACGGCGTCGTCGTCCGTGCCGGGCACGAAGTGGTGGGCGTAGTGCAGGACGGCGGGGATGATGCCGGCCGCGCCGTTGGTGGGCGCGGTCACCACCCGGCCGCCCGCCGCGTTCTCCTCGTTGACGGCCATCGCGTAGAGGGTCGTCCACTCCATGGCGTGCGCCTGCGTCTGGCCCTCGGCGCGCAGCTGGCGGGCGGAGGTGGCGGCGCGGCGGCGCACCTTGAGGCCGCCGGGAAGGATGCCCTCCTGGGACAGGCCGCGGGCGACGCACGCCTTCATCACCTGCCAGATCTCCAAGAGGCCTTCCCGGATCTCCTCCTCGCTGCGCCAGGCCTTCTCGTTCTCCAGCATCAGCCGGGAGACCGACAGGCCCGTCTCCCGGGTCAGCCGCAGCAGTTCGTCCCCGGTGCGGAAGGGGTGGCGCAGCACGGTGTCGTCGAGCTTGATGCGGTCCTCGCCCACCGCGTCCTCGTCGACGACGAATCCGCCGCCCACCGAGTAGTAGGTCTTCTCCGCCAGCGGGGCGCCCGTCTCGTCGTAGGCGAAGAGCGTCATGCCGTTGGCGTGGTACGGCAGGGAGCGGCGGCGGTGGAGGATGAGCTGGGAGCGCTCGTCGAAGGCGATCTCGTGCGCGTCTCCTATCTCGGCGGCCAGCAGGCGCAGCCGGCCGTCCTCGCGGATGCGGGCCACGCGCGCGTCCGCCGTCTCGACGTCCACCGAGCGGGGTGACTCGCCCTCCAGGCCCAGCAGCACCGCCTTGGGCGTGCCGTGGCCGTGTCCCGTCGCCCCGAGGGAGCCGAACAGCTCGGCGCGCACGGAGGTGGTGTGCGCCAGCGCGCCCTCGTTCTTCAGGCGCCGTGCGAACATGCGCGCCGCGCGCATGGGGCCGACCGTGTGGGAGCTCGACGGTCCGATGCCGATGGAGAAGAGGTCGAAGACCGAGATTGCCATGGTGCGGCTCTCCTTGCCCTTGTGGGGCGAGTGGGATTGCTGGTGTGCGACGCGGGGCGGGTCGCGGGGTGGCACGTGCGCGCGGGGTGGCACGGGCGGGTGCCGGGTGCCCGGCGGGGCCGGCCCGAACCCCGGCCGCCGAAGCGTCCGGGGCGGGGCCGGGCCCGCGGCGGAGTGCTACTTGCCCAGACCCGGGTACAGCGGGTGCTTGTCCGCGAGGGCGGAGACCCGCGCGGCGAGGGTCTTGCTCTTCGCCTCGTCGAAGCCCGGCAGCAGGGCTTCGGCGATGACGTCGGCGACCTCGGTGAAGTCCTCGTCCTGGAAGCCGCGGGTCGCCAGCGCGGGCGTCCCGATGCGCAGTCCCGAGGTCACCATGGGCGGCCGGGGGTCGTTGGGGACGGCGTTGCGGTTGACCGTGATGCCGATCTCGTGCAGCCGGTCCTCGGCCTGCTGTCCGTCGAGTTCGCTGTGGCGCAGGTCGACGAGGACGAGGTGGACGTCGGTGCCGCCGGAGAGGACGGAGACGCCCGCGTCCGTGGTGTCCTGGCGCAGGAGGCGCTCCGCGAGGATGCTCGCGCCGGACAGGGTGCGGCGCTGGCGGTCCTTGAACTCGTCGGAGGCCGCGACCTTGAAGGCGACGGCCTTCGCGGCGATCACGTGTTCGAGCGGGCCGCCCTGCTGTCCCGGGAAGACCGCCGAGTTGATCTTCTTGGCGTGCTCCTTCTTCGAGAGGATCACACCGCCGCGCGGGCCGCCGAGCGTCTTGTGCGTGGTCGTGGTCACCACGTCCGCGTACGGCACCGGGCTGGGGTGCAGGCCCGCGGCGACGAGACCGGCGAAGTGCGCCATGTCGACCATCAGCAGCGCGTCCACCTCGTCCGCGACGCGGCGGAACGCGGCGAAGTCGAGCTGGCGCGGGTAGGCGGACCAGCCCGCGACGATCAGCCGCGGACGGTGCTCCTTGGCCAGCCGCTCGACCTCCTCCATGTCGACGCGGCCGGTCTCCTCGTCGACCTTGTACGCGACGACGTTGTACAGCTTGCCGGAGAAGTTGATCTTCATCCCGTGCGTGAGGTGCCCGCCGTGCGCCAGGTCCAGGCCCATGATCGTGTCGCCCGGCTTGAGCAGCGCGAACATCGCCGCGGCGTTGGCCTGGGCGCCCGAGTGCGGCTGCACGTTGGCGGCCTCCGCGTCGAACAGCGCCTTGACCCGGTCCCTGGCCAGGGTCTCGACGACGTCGACGTACTCGCAGCCGCCGTAGTAGCGGCGGCCCGGGTAGCCCTCGGCGTACTTGTTGGTGAGTACCGAACCCTGCGCCTCCATCGAGGCGACCGGGGCGAAGTTCTCCGAGGCGATCATCTCGAGGGTGGACTGCTGACGGTGGAGTTCGGCGTCGACGGCGGCGGCGACGTCGGGGTCGACTTCGTGGAGAGAGCCGTTCAGAAGCGACATGGAAGAACCATCCCTGGGGAAAATGGCGGGCGGGCAAGCTGCCTCGGGTGACCGAGGCCGGCCTCGGCCCACCCGGGACCGAGGCCGAGGCCGGGACCTGAGCCTCAGGCGCCTGAGGCGAAGGTGGCGTACTCGTCGGCCGAGAGCAGGTCGTCCGGCAGCTCGGAGACCTTCACCTTGAACAGCCAGCCGCCCTCCAGCGGGGCGGAGTTGACCAGCGCGGGATCGTCCACGACGTCCTGGTTGACCTCGGTGACCTCGCCGGAGGCGGGGGAGTAGAGGTCGCTGACGGACTTGGTGGACTCCAGCTCGCCGCAGGTCTCGCCTGCGGTGACGTCCTCGCCGACCTCGGGAAGCTGGACGAAGACCACGTCGCCGAGCGCGTTCGCGGCGTGCTCGGTGATGCCGACCGTCGCCACGCCGTCCTCGGCGTGCGACAGCCACTCGTGCTCCTTGCTGTAGCGGAGCTGCTCGGGGTTGCTCATGGGTCGATTCTCCCGGATGCGGTAGGTGGGAAGGAAAGCGGTCTTGGCAGGTGAACACTGGGCACCGCCGCGGGGCCGCTGAGCCCGTACGGCGGGGCCCGGCGGGGTGCGGTACCCCGGGCGGGCCCGGGCGGATGGCGACCCGGACGGACGCGGGCCGATGCGGCCGGGACCGTCCGGCCCGCGCTCGCGGCACGCGCCCGGCCCGCGCTGGTGGCACGCGCCCGGCGCGCTGGTGGCGCACGCTGGTGGCACGTGCGGACCGCGCCCGCGGCGCACGCCTGACGCGCCGGCGGTTCGGCGGTTCGGCGCGTCGGCGGGCCGTGCCGGTCACGTTCGCACGCACGCCGGTCCGGGTCCGCGGGACGCGCGCCGGGCACGCCGTCCGTGCGCGGGCGGCCGTGCGCTAGCCGCGCTTGTAGAAGGGCAACGCGACGACCTCGTACGGTTCGTGGGAGCCGCGGATGTCGACGGCCACGCCCTCCGTGCCCGGGGCCGCGACCGCCGCGTCCACGTACGCCATCGCGAGCGGCTTGCCCAGCGTGGGCGACGGCGCGCCCGAGGTGACCTCGCCCACGACGGAACCGTCCGAGGCGACCACCGGGTAGCCGGCCCGCGGCACCCGCCGGCCCTCGGCGACGAGCCCCACCAGCTTCCGCGGCGGCGCGTCCTCGGCCTTCCGCGCAGCCGCGGCCAGCGCGTCCCGGCCCACGAAACGCCCCTCGTTGGTGGTCTTCTCGAACTTGACGATCCTGCCCAGGCCCGCGTCGAAAGGCGTCAGCGACGTGGACAGCTCGTGCCCGTACAGCGGCATGCCCGCCTCCAGGCGGAGAGTGTCGCGGCAGCTGAGCCCACACGGCACCAGGCCCGCGTCCTCGCCGGCCGCGGTCAGCGCCTCCCACACGGCCACGGCGTCCTCGGTCGCGACGAACAGCTCGAAACCGTCCTCACCGGTGTACCCCGTACGGGCGATGAGCGCGGGCTTGTCCGCCACCACGTCGCGCTCGCCCGCGTAGTAGCGCAGGCCGTCGACGTCGAAGGCCGTCAGCTGCTTGAGGATGCCGGCGGCGGCCGGGCCCTGGACGGCGATGAGGGCGTACTTGTCGCGGTCGTCGCGCACCTCGGCGCCGAAACCGTCCTGCCGCTCGCGCAGCGCGTCCAGCACCGTCTGCGCGTTCGCCGCGTTCGCGACGACCAGATACTCCTGGTCGTCCAGCCGGTAGACGATCAGGTCGTCGAGGATGCCGCCACTCTCGTCGCAGATCATGGTGTAGCGGGCACGGCCCACGGCCAGCTTGGAGAGGTTGCCGACCAGCGCGAAGTCGAGCAGCTGCGCGGCCTGCGGCCCGGTGAGGGTGATCTCGCCCATGTGGGAGAGGTCGAAGAGCCCGGCGGCGGAGCGCACGGCGAGGTGCTCCTCGCGCTCGCTGCCGTAGCGCAGCGGCATGTCCCAGCCGGCGAAGTCGGTCATGGTGGCGCCCAGGGCACGGTGCGTGGCGTCCAGCGCGGTCGTGCGGGTGGCCGATGGGTCGGTCATTCAGGCTCCCAGGTCCCGGAGAGGGGTGTGACGCGGATGTCCTCCCCATCTGTCATCGGAACCTGAGAGGTTCGCCGACAGCCCCGCCGGAAGGCGGAGCGCGGCTTGCACCTTGGGTGGAACCACCGGCCCGCACAGAGCATGAGAGACGGTGGTCCGCTTTTCAGATCTGCCTCGCCCGCACGGTAACGGGGCCTGAGAGATTCAAGGGAGGATCTTGCTCCTTCGGCGCCCTGGCGTGCGACGACGCGTCCCGCTCGCGGGCCCTCGGTACTGCCCTGCTCGCGGTTTCGCGCTCTGCTCGCCGGGGACTCTCCCGCGCGGGTTCGAACGGCCGGTATGCAGTTGGTCCGCACATCATCGCACGGGTGAGCGGGCTGTGGCTGCCCCTGAGCGGAAGCCGTTCGCCTTGAATCGCATTACCTTTTCTTTACACTTGGCAGGAGTGGCGGCCGGGCCGCCGCCTCGGGGAGGGGAGAGCTGTGGGCAGCCTGTGCGGTGCTGAGGTGACACCGGTGAGCGCCGGGGCGAGGTGGAAGGACACGCCTTCGCGCACGGCCACACGTGCGGTCACGCGTACGGCGTCGCCGGCGGCCGTGCACAGAGGGACGCCCGGGCCCGGACGCGCGGAGGCGGGCCCCTGCCACGGCGCGCGCACCACGCTCCGCCACGACCTGCGCGACAGCGCCGCACCGCGCACGCTGCGCTACCGCGCCGGGGACGTCGTCGTCGTCTCCGGCCTGCCGGGCGGCGGGAAGTCCACCCTGATGCGGGCGGCGGTCACGCAGCGCCCCGAGGTGGTGCGCGTCGACTCCCAGGACACCCGCGAGCGCTGGGAGCGCCGCCTGCCCGACTGGCTGCCCTACGGCCTCTACCGACCCCTCGTCCGGGTGGCGCACTACGCGGGGCTGCGCGCGGCGCTGGCCTCCGGCGCCTCCGTGGTGGTGCACGACTGCGGCACGCAGACCTGGGTGCGCCGCTGGCTCGCCCGGGACGCGCTGCGGCGGGGCCGGGCGCTGCACCTGCTGCTGCTCGACGTCTCACCGCAGGACGCGCTGGCCGGGCAGGCGGCGCGCGGCCGTGGCGTGTCCGGTTACGCCTTCCGCCGCCACCTGCGCGCCGTGCGCAGGCTGCGGGCCGCTGCCGAGGGCGGGCGGCTGCCGCGCGGCTTCGCGTCCTCGGTCCTGCTGGACCGGCGTGCGGCGCAGGCCCTGCGGGCGGTCTCCTTCGCCCCGCTGCCGGCCGCCGTCCCGCTGTCCGTCACGGCCCACGTCCGACCGGCGCCGCGGCCTCTTCCGGCGCCGCGGTCCGTGCCGGTTCCGCGGCCCGTGTCGGCTCCGCGGTCCGTGTCAGCTCCGCGGCCCGTGCCGGTTCCGCGGTCCGTGTCGGTTCCGCGCTCCTTTCCGGCCCCGCCGGCACCTGCCCCGCAGTCGGCACCGGCCGCGCAGTCGGCCCCGGCCCCGCAGTCGGCACCGGCCGCGGGGCCGGCAGCCCCGGCGTAGCGGCGTCAAGGGGGCGGGGGAGGAGCGCCCGCGGGCCCGCCGCACCCAGGAGGGCGGCGGGCCCGCGGACGGGGGACATGCCGGAGCGGTCGGCCGGCTCCGGCGGGCGGCTGCGGCTCAGCGGCCCTGTTCGGGGGTGAGGGGCTTGTTCGCCTGTCCGGGCGCCGCGTTCTCAGCGCCGGGCTTGGCGGCCTCCGCCGCCGGCTTGCCCGGGGCCTGCTTGGCGGGGGCCTGCGGCTTCGCCGCCTCCTTGGGGGCCTGGGCCGGCTGGCCGGGCTTGCCCGGCTTCTGGGTCTGCTTGCCGGGCGCCTGCTCCTGGGAGGGCTGCTTCGGCTGCTGCTGTTCCTTGGGGAACTGCGGCTGCGCGGGCTTGTCCTGGTCGGAGGGGTTCTGTTGCGGCTTGGTGGGCTTGGCCGTCGCGTCCTGCTGGTCCTGGGAGTCCGGGTCCTCCGAAGGGCCGGGCTTGGCCTGGGCGCCCGCCGTGTGCCCCGGGGAGTGGTCGGCGGGCGCGGCGGACGCGGCACCCGCCGCGCCGATGGCGAGCGAGCCGGCCAAGGAGACGGTGACGGCCGCGGCGGTGATCCTGTTCACGCGCATGTGCTTTCCTCCAGTCAGCGTGCCGGTCGGCACGTAGTGGGACGTTCTCCACTTTTCGGCCACCCTCCACGGAACGCAACCGGAGCGTCGCCGTACGTGTCACCCGGCCCCCCCCGCGTGGAGCGGAGCGGTGCGCCGCGCTGAGCGCCACCCCCCAAGGCTTCACCGTGCGTACCCCCGGGCGCGGCGCCGCCCGTGACACCCGCCGTCTCACGCGGGCGCCGCACGCGAGGCGACGGGTGCGCCCGGGACGCTGCCGGCGGTCCGGCCCCGGGCCCACGGGCAGCGCGCGGACGATGGATAGGCTGGTGCGCATGACAGTTCCCTCGCAGCCCCAGCAGCCGCAGCCGCAGCACTTCGGCCCAGGGCATGGGGGCGGCTGGCCCGGCAACGAGCTGGAGGAAGCCCTCGCCGCCTCGCTTCAGGTGCCGCACGCGGGGGCCCGGCTGCTGGAGGTGCTCGGCCGGTCCAGCGTGTGGGTCCCGCTGCCGGAGGGCGGCAGCCGTCAGAGCCGGGAACTTGACCTGCCCACCATCGAGTTGGACGGCTCGGTCTACGTGCCGGTCTTCAGCTCCGAGGAGCAGTTCCTCCAGGTCGTCGGCGCCCACGTCGGCTTCACCATCGCCCCGGCGAGGGAGTTCGCGCGCGGCCTTCCGCCGGGTGTGGGCATCGCGGTGAACCCGGACGGCACGGTCGGGGTGCCGCTGCCCGCTCAGGCGGTGGCCGAGCTGTGTGCCAACACGTCCACCGAGCAGGCCGCCGCGGGGGTCGCACGGGGTGCGCGGGTACGGCTGTTCGAGCCGGACTGGCAGGACGATCCGCTCGCGTTCCTGGCCGCCGCGTCGGCCGAGTTCGCGGCTCTGACGTTCGTACGCTCAGCGCGCAGAGGGCTCGCCAGCGTCGAGGGCGAGGATCCGGCGCTGTTCGTCGGCATAGAACTCGACCTGCTGGAGCCCGAGTCGCGGCAGGCGGCGCACGAAGCGCTGGGCAGAGCACTGCATCAGGCGCAGGTGCGCTGGCCGGTCCAGATGGTGCTGCTGGACGCGGCGAACGACCCGGTCGTGGACTGGATGCGGCAGTGCGTACGCCCCTTCTACGACCGCGAGGCCCGAGTCTGACGGGTTCGACAGTCTGACGAGTTCGACAGTCTGACGGGTTCGACCCGGCGGGGCGCCGAGGCGGGACAGGCGCCGGCCGGGGCCGTGGCCGGGGACCGGGGGACCAAGACGTACGAGGGCCCGGGAAGCCGCGGACTCGGGAATCCGCGGACTTGGGAAGCCGCGGGCCCGGGAAGCCGGGGCTGAGCGGCCAAGAGAGCTGAGGGGAAGTACGCAGCCCGGCGTGGGTCCGGGTACGGGGGCGGACTGAGGAGGAGTACCGATGTCCCGTCCCCCTCTTAAGCTGGTTGGATAGCGGTGCGGAGCGACGAGACGGGCAGGGACGGCGTCAGTGGTGGAAGGGCGGCCCAGGTGAGCGCGGGTGAAAGCGTCGATCAGCTCCTGCGGCGGGTCTCGCCGGGGGCGTACGACACCTTCGAGAGCTATGAAGCCCTCCTCCAGGCGCTCGCGGGCAGCCGGCTGTGGATGCTGCTGTGGAACGGGCAGGCCGGTTCGCCTGACGCGCAGTACGGCAACATGGAAGTGGCCGGGTACGGCTACGCGCCCTGTGTGACCTCGGTGCAGGAGTTGGCGGCGTCGGGCTGGAGCCGCGCGCACGAGGTCGTCGGCGGCCGGGACATCGCCGCGGCCCTCTTTCCCGACCGCTGGGGGATCTGGCTGAATCCGCACGCTCCCGGTGGCGGCGTCGGCATCCCGTGGCTGGATCTGCGGCGCGTCGCCGTCGGCCTCGACCAGCTGCCCGCCGGGCCGCTGAGCATCGGCGAACCCACCCTGGAGATCCCGCAGTTCTACGCGCTGCTGACGCAGAACGCGCACCACACCCCCGCCGTGCGCTCGCTGCGCCGCGCCTGGGTGCGGCCCGCGCTGGGTGTGCCGTATCTGGCCATCGGGCTGGAGCTGTACGACAGCAGTCCTGCCTCCGTGGAGACGGCGCGGCGGATGATGGCCCAGTCGGTGGCCGCCGTCCCCGACGGGCTGCCGGTCTCCAGCGTGGCCATGGCCGACGACTATGATCCGGTGGCGATGTGGCTGCGCCGCCAGTCGCGCCCCTTCTTCGACCGTGACGCGCAGCCGCGCACGGGATACGGCGCTCCGGGGCCCCACGTCGGTGGTTTCGGTTACGGCTATCCGCGGCCTTTCTGAAAAGCGTCGCCTGCTGCCGAGAACCGCTGCCCCGAGACCGTCCAGATCAGGACATAAGTGCTGGTCAGGCACCGCTCAACGTCAACTCCCGTCCGCATAACGGAACATGACGCGTCACATCACAGTTGCGCATCCTTTCACGAGGAGGTCTGGCGACTGATCGTGACCGCGATGAAGACTCCCGAGCCATGAGCCACAGGGAGGCCGGGCGCCGGCCTCCCAGCGGAACGGCTCGCGAACGTCCTTCAAACTTCGACCGCTACAGCGGTGTGCGTGGACTGGTCAACTGCCGGTCGAGAAGGGGTCCCCACCACGATGACGGCACCACTGCACGAGGAGACACCCGCGGGAACCGCGGCCGTGGAGCCAGCCCCCAGCAAAGCCGAAACGGCGATCGAGGGCCGCTCACTCGGCCGGATCGCCTGGGAGCGGCTCAAGCGCGACAAAGTGGCGCTGATCGGCGGCTTCATCGTGCTGCTGCTGATCCTGGTCGCCATCTTCGCGCCCCTGCTGACCGCGCTGCTCGGGCAGTCACCGAACGAGCGCCACGAGGACCTGATCGACCCGCTCTTCAGTACCCCCAAGGGCGGTCTCGGCGGGATGTCGGGCGAGCACCTGCTGGGTGTCGAGCCGGTCAGTGGCCGCGACATCCTCGCCCGCATCATCTACGGCGCGCGCGTCTCGATCCTCGTCGGCTTCCTCTCCGCGATCGTCGCCGTCGTCTTCGGCACCCTTCTCGGTACGCTCGCCGGCTACTTCGGTGGCTGGCTGGACGCGGCCATCAGCCGCGTGATGGACATGCTGCTGGCCTTCCCGCAGCTGCTGTTCATCATCTCCCTGATCTCCGTCATGCCGAACAACCTGCTGGGACTGACCGGTACGGGGGTGCGGCTGCTGGTGATGATCATGGTCATCGGCTTCTTCGGCTGGCCCTACATCGGCCGTATCGTCCGCGGCCAGGTGCTCTCGCTGCGCGAGCGGGAGTACGTCGAGGCCGCCCGCAGCCTGGGCGCGGGGCGGGGCTACATCATCGGCAAGGAGCTGCTGCCCAACCTGGTCGCGCCGATCACCGTCTACATGACGCTGATGATCCCGACCAACATCCTCACCGAGGCCGCGCTCAGCTTCCTCGGCGTGGGCGTCAAGCCGCCGACCGCCTCCTGGGGCTCCATGCTCTCGGACGCGGTGCGGTACTACGAGTCCGACCCGATGTACATGATCATTCCTGGTGTCGCCATCTTCATCACCGTGCTCGCCTTCAACCTCTTCGGCGACGGCGTACGCGACGCACTGGACCCCAAGGGGACCCGTTGACCCCCCCTTCCAGACCCCGGCTCCGCCCAGCTCGTGCGGGCCGTGACCTACTACGGAGGTTGCGAGACGTGACAACCCTACGCACATCGAGGCGCCGACTGGCCGCGGTGTCGGCCGTCGCCGCCGCGACGCTGCTGGCCACCTCGGCCTGCGGCGGCGGCGACAGCGACAGCGGGGGCGGCGGCGAGTACAACGCGGGCGTCAACAAGGTCGCCAACGCCTCGAGCAAGAAGGGCGGGACCCTGAAGTTCGTCGGCGTCCAGGACGGCGACTCCTGGGACACCACCCGCATGTACTACGGCTTCGCCTTCGACTTCGCCCGGTACTACAGCCGCACGCTGGTGAGCTACAGCCCCAAGCCGGGCCAGAAGAGCCTGGACCTCCAGCCGGACCTGGCCACCGACAAGGCGGAGATATCCGACGACGGCAAGGTCTACAAGTACACGCTGAAGGACGGCCTGAAGTGGGAGGACGGCAAGCCGATCACCTCCCAGGACGTCAAGTACGGCATCCAGCGCCAGTGGGCGCAGAAGACCCTCTCCGGTGGCCCCACCTACATCAAGGACGTCCTCGACCCGGACGGCAAGTGGAAGGGCCCCTACGAGGAGAAGAGCGACTTCGAGGGCATCAAGACGCCGGACAAGAAGACCATCGAGTTCCACCTGCCCGAGCCCAACGGTGACTTCGAGCAGATGCTGGCGATGCCCACCAACTCGCCGGTGCGCGAGGACAAGGACACCAAGTCCAAGTACACGCTGCACCCCTTCTCCTCGGGTCCGTACAAGTTCAAGTCGTACACCCCGAACAAGTCGCTGCTCCTGGTGCGCAACAAGCACTGGGACCGCAGCGGCGACCCGCTGCGCAAGGCCCTGCCCGACAAGATCAAGGTCACCCTGCTGACCAACCCGGAGGACCGCGACAAGCGCCTGCTCAACGGGGACGCGGACCTCGACCTCAACCAGCGGGGCATGGGGGTCGCGGGCCGGCAGCAGGCCCTCAAGCAGCACAAGGGCAACGTCGACAACCCGCAGACCGGGTTCATCAACTACGTGGCCTTCCCGCAGAGCGTGAAGCCGTTCAACAACATCCACTGCCGCAAGGCCGTCATCTACGGCACGGACCACAAGTCGGTCCAGACCGCACGCGGTGGCCCGACCGCGGGCGGCAAGCTCGCCACCAACATGCTGCCGCCCACCATCCCGGGTCACGACGAGAGCTACGACCCGTACGGGATCAAGAAGAACGGCGGCGAGCCCGACGTGGCCAAGGCCAAGGCGGAGCTGAAGAAGTGCGGCAAGCCGAACGGCTTCTCGACCACGCTCGCCGTCCGTAACACCGACAGCGCCGACGTGAAGTCGGCCGAGTCGATCCAGGCCTCGCTGAAGAAGATCGGCATCAAGATCGAGATCGACCAGTACGACGGCGCCCAGAGCTCCTCGATCGCCGGCAACCAGGCGAAGGTCAAGAAGGAGGGCTACGGGATGATCCTCCACGGCTGGGGCCCGGACTTCCCGAGTGGCCAGGGCTACGGGGTCGAGCTGTTCGACAGCCGCAAGATCCGGGACAACGGCAACAACAACATGGCCCTGGTCGACAACCCGAAGATCGACCAGAACATCGACGAGGCCATCGCCGAGCTCGACCCGGAAAAGGCCGCCGAGAAGTACGGCGAGGTCAACAAGAAGGTCATGGAAGGCGCCCACTACCTGCCGTTGACCTACCTCAAGGTCGTCCAGTGGCGCTCGGACCGGCTCACCAACGTCTACGCGTCCGACGCCTACAGCGGCTGGTACGACTTCGCGTCCATCGGCGTCAAGTGACCCGCAAGGTCACCGCAACCGCCACCGACATCACCATCTGACGGCGCCACCCGCCGCTGGCACGAAGGGCAGGTGAAGGCCGCCGCGGTGGCCCGGCCGCCGACTCCCGGACCGGGAGCGGGCCGGGCCGCCGCAGGGCGGCCGGAGAGCAGTGCTCACATACTTCATCAGGCGGCTGTTCGCCGTCGCAGTGATGCTGGTCGTCATCGTTCTGGCGGTCTTCTGCATCTTCTTTCTGATCCCCAAGTGGGCGGGCATCGACCCGGCCACCATGTACGTCGGCAAGCAGGCCGACAAGGAGAGCGTCGAGGCCGTACGCGAGAAGCTCCAGCTCGGCGATCCGGTCTTCGTGCAGCTCTTCGAGTTCTTCAAGGGCCTGTTCGTCGGACGCGAGTACACGGGTGGCGGAAGCACCACGCACTGCGGGGCGCCCTGCTTCGGCTACTCCTTCCGCACCGAGCAGGAGATCTGGCCGGTCCTGACCAACCGGTTCCCGATCACGTTCTTCCTGGCGCTGGGTGCGGCCGTCATCTGGCTGCTCATCGGGCTGACCGTCGGCGTGCTCTCCGCGCTCAAGCGCGGCTCCCTGTGGGACCGGCTGGCCATGACGGGTGCGCTGGCCGGCGTCTCGCTGCCCATCTACTTCACCGGCCTGATCGCGCTCACGATCTTCGCCTACCAGCTCGACCTGGTGAGCAACACCTTCACCGAGTTCGGCGAGGACCCGGCCAAGTGGTTCAGCGGCATGATCCTGCCCTGGATCACCCTCGCCTTCCTCTTCGGCGCGATGTACGCGCGGCTGACCCGCGCCACCATGCTGGAGGTGATGGGTGAGGACTACATCCGCACGGCGCGCGCCAAGGGGCTCCAGGAGCCCGTCGTCATCGGCAAGCACGCCATGCGCTCCACCATGACGCCCGTTCTGACACTCCTCGGTGTCGACCTCGGTGCCCTGATGGGCAGCGCGATCCTGACCGAGACCACCTTCAGCATCCCCGGACTCGGCCAGGCCGTCCTCAAGGCGATCACCGACCGCGACCTGCCGCTGATCCTGGGCGTCACCCTCATCACCGCAACCGCCGTGGTCATCGCGAATCTCGTCGTGGACCTGCTGTACGGCGTGATCGACCCACGAGTGAGGCTGGGATGACCGACCACGAGCACCGGTCCCACGAGGACGCGAAGCCGGACACCGCCGAAGCCCGCAAGGCCGACGTCTCCAAGGCCGAAGCCTCCAGGGCTGACGTCTCCAAGGCCGACGTCTCCAAGGCCGACGTCTCTAAGGCCGACGCGGCCAACGCAGGGGAGGCGCCGCGGAATGCCGTGCCCGACACCGTCGACGAAGGTCTGACCGAGGCGGGCACCCTGACCGAGGCGGGCACGGCCCTCGGCGAGGCCACGCAGGCCAAGGAACCGCCCACCGCGTTCCTGGAGGTCCGCGACCTGCGGGTGCACTTCCCCACGCAGGACGGTCTGGTCAAGTCCGTCGACGGCCTCTCCTTCACCCTGGAGAAGGGCAAGACCCTCGGCATCGTCGGCGAGTCCGGATCCGGCAAGTCCGTCACCTCGCTCGGCATCATGGGGCTGCACACCGTCGGCCAGTACGGCAGGCAGCGTCCCCACCTGTCCGGGGAGATCTGGCTGAACGGCCAGGAACTGCTCACCGCGGACCCCGACAGCGTGCGCAAGCTGCGCGGTCGCGAGATCTCCATGATCTTCCAGGACCCGCTCTCCGCGCTGCACCCCTTCTTCACCGTCGGCCAGCAGATCGTCGAGGCGTACCGCGTCCACCACGACGTGGACAAGAAGACCGCGCGCAGGCGTGCCGTCGAACTCCTCGACCGGGTCGGCATCCCCGAGCCGGGCAAGCGGGTCGACAGCTACCCGCACGAGTTCTCCGGCGGCATGCGCCAGCGCGCCATGATCGCCATGGCGCTGGTCAACAACCCCGAACTCCTGATCGCCGACGAGCCGACCACGGCACTCGACGTCACCGTCCAGGCGCAGATCCTCGACCTGATCCGGGACCTGCAGAAGGAGTTCGGCTCGGCCGTCATCATCATCACCCACGACCTGGGCGTCGTCGCCGAACTCTCCGACGACATCCTGGTGATGTACGGCGGCCGGTGCGTGGAGTACGGCGCGGCCGAGCAGGTCTTCTACGAACCGCAGCACCCCTACACCTGGGGGCTGCTCGGCTCCATGCCGCGCATCGACCGGGACCGGGCCGAGCGCCTCATCCCCGTCAAGGGATCGCCGCCCAGCCTCATCAACGTCCCCGCAGGCTGCGCCTTCAACCCGCGCTGCCCCTACGCGGACGTCCCCAAGGGGGGCATCACCCGCACCACGCGGCCCGAGCTGAGCGAGGTGAAGCCCGGGCACCTGTCCGCCTGCCACATGGCGCAGGAGGACCGGGAGCGCATCTGGAACGAAGAGATTGCCCCGAAGCTGTGAGCTTTCAGTGAGTGAGGACGACGAGCCGATGACGAACCCCGCGAAAACCCCGGGTGAGGGCTCCGAGCCGCAGACACCCGCCTCGGACGCGGCCGGCGCCGGCGCCGAGCCCGGCGCCCTGGGCACCCTCACCGAGCCGCGCGAGGGCGAACCGCTGCTCAAGGTCAGCGGCCTCAAGAAGCACTTCCCCGTCACCAAGGGCCTCCTCAAGAGGCAGGTCGGCGCCGTGCTCGCCGTCGACGGCATCGACTTCGAGGTCCGGGCCGGCGAGACGCTCGGCGTGGTGGGGGAGTCGGGCTGCGGCAAGTCCACGATGGGCCGCCTGATCACCCGGCTGCTCGAACCCACCGCGGGCAAGGTCGAATTCGAGGGGCGGGACATCACGCACCTGGGGGTGAGCGCGATGCGGCCGATGCGCCGCGACGTGCAGATGATCTTCCAGGACCCGTACTCCTCACTGAACCCCCGCCACACGGTCGGCTCGATCATCAGCGCGCCGTTCAAACTCCAGGGGGTGCAGCCCGAGGGCGGGGTCAAGAAGGAGGTCCAGCGGCTGCTGGGCGTGGTCGGGCTCAGCCCCGAGCACTACAACCGCTACCCGCACGAGTTCTCCGGCGGACAGCGCCAGCGCATCGGCATCGCCAGGGCGCTCGCGCTCAGCCCGAAGCTGGTGGTGGCCGACGAGCCCGTCTCGGCGCTCGACGTCTCCATCCAGGCGCAGGTCGTCAACCTCCTCGACGACCTCCAGGAGGAGCTGGGGCTCACCTATGTGATCATCGCCCACGACCTGTCCGTCATCCGGCACGTCTCGGACCGGATCGCGGTGATGTATCTGGGCAAGATCGTCGAGATCACCGACCGGCAGTCGCTGTACGACACGCCCATGCACCCCTACACGCGGGCGCTGCTGTCCGCGGTGCCGGTGCCGGACCCGCGCCGCAAGGCCGCCGGGGGCCGGGAGCGGATCCTGCTCCAGGGCGACGTGCCCTCGCCGATGAACCCGCCGTCGGGATGCCGGTTCCACACCCGGTGCTGGAAGGCGACCGAGATCTGCCGGACCAAGGAGCCGCCGCTCGTCTCGCTGGCTCCCGGCCACCAGACCGCGTGCCACCACCCGGAGAACGCCCCGGACCAGGAGCCCGGCGACACGAAGCTGCTGCGCACGGCCGCTCCCGTCAAAGAACCGCGCTGACGCGCTCGTCCCCGATCGCCCGGCGGGTGGCTGACGAGCCGGCCACCCGCCGCGGGCCTCCGGCCGGCTACACGCCGTGGGCCTCCCGCCGACCACCCGCCATGGGCCTCCCGCTGGCCACACGTCGGCCTTCGGCCGGCAACACGCCCGCCTCCCGTCGGCCTCCCGCCGACCACACGTCGGCCTCCGGCCGGGAGGTGCGCCAGGCGATCGAGGACCGGGGTGTCTGAGGGGGGCGGAGCCTCCCGGGAGACGGGAAGGCGCGGGGCAGGGCACGCTCCACCCACCGCGACCACCCCCGCCCGGGCGGTACAAAGGTGCCCGTGGACTCCCTCTTCAGCCCCTCACTCCAGCACTGGCTGGACCTCGCCGGCATCTTCGTCTTCGCCATCTCCGGCGCGCTCCTCGCGGTCCGGCGCAACTTCGACGTCTTCGGCATCGCCGTCCTCGCCGAGGTCACGGGGCTGGGCGGCGGGCTCTTCCGCGACGTCGTCATCGGCGCCGTGCCGCCGGCGGCCTTCACCGATCTCGGCTACTTCCTCACGCCTCTCCTCGCCACGGCCCTCGTCTTCTTCCTCCACCCCGAGGTGGAGCGCATCAACAAGGCGGTGAGCGTCTTCGACGCGGCCGGCCTCGGCCTCTTCTGCGTGACCGGCACCCTCAAGGGGCACGAGTACGGGCTCAGCCTGACGTCGTCCGTCGTGATGGGCCTGGCGACGGCCGCCGGGGGAGGGGTGCTCAGGGACGTCCTGGCCAACGAGGTGCCCTCGCTGCTGCGCTGGGACCGCGAGGTCTACGCGGTGCCCGCCATCGTCGGCTCCAGCGCGGTGGCACTGCTCATCCACCTCGACCAGGTGCGGCCCACCACCACGGTGGGCGCCGCGCTGCTGGCGTTCGTCCTGCGGCTGCTGGCCCTGCGCTACAACTGGCGCGCCCCGCGCGCGTGGCACCGCAGGAGTGCCACGGTGGACACCCAGACGCCGAACGGGGAGAGCCCCAGGGAGCCCGAAAACGGTGGCCGCCAGGTCGGCGGCGGCTGACCCGGCGTCCGTCCGCCCACCCCGGGCGTGCCTACCCACTGGTAACAAGGCGGTGTACGGTGCCTCCATGTCCGACGCTCTCTCTCAGGCCACCGCGGCAGCCGACCCGACGGCCCCCACCTCCACCACCAGCGAGTTCGACCGCGACACCGTGGTCCGCACCCGCGAGCCGGGCGTCCACGAGACGCTGCTGGCGCCGGGCTGGGCGATAGGCAAGGCCCTCAACGGCGGCTACCTGCTGGCCGTCCTCGGCCGGGCGCTGCGCCAAGCGCTCCCGCACCCGGACCCGTTCACCATCACGGCCCACTACCTGACCGCCACGGTCGCGGGTCCCGCCACCATCCGCACGGACGTCGCCCGCAGCGGCCGTACCGTCTCCACGGCCTCCGCCGGCCTCTACCAGACGGACGAGCGGGGCGCTGAGGTCGAACGCATCCGCGTCCTGGCCACCTACGGCGACCTCGACGCACTGACGGACGACATACGCACCAGTGCCCACCCGCCCGCCATGCCGCCTCGCGAACAGTGCTTCCGCTCCACCGACCACCCGGACGGCGCCGCCGCCGTCCCCGAGATGGGGCACCGGCTCGATCTGCGGCTCGACCCGCAGACCTGCGGCTGGGCACTCGGAGCGCCCAGCATGCGCGGCGAGATGCGCGCCTGGCTCGCCCTCGCGGACGGCCGCGACCCCGACCCGCTCTCCCTGCTGATGACGGTCGACGCGCTGCCGCCCACCGGCTTCGAGTTGGGCCTCACCGGCTGGCTGCCCACCGTCGAACTCACCGTCCACGTCCGTGCCCGCCCGGCACCAGGACCGCTCCGCGTCGCCGTCACCACCCGCAACCTGGCGGGCGGCTTCCTGGAGGAGGACGTGGAGGTATGGGACAGCGCCGACCGCCTGGTGGCCCAGTCCCGCCAGCTCGCACGCGCATAGCGGAACACGCGCGTAGGCCGCTACGCGCATAGCGGGACACGCGCATAGCGGGACACGCGCATAGCGGGACACCCGCATAGCGGGACATGCGCGTAGCGGGACACGCGCGTAGCGGCATATGCACGTAGGCCAGCGGGGGCACCGGAGCCCGCCACCAGCGGTCACCGGCGCCCCCGTCGTCCGCGGGTGTTTACGGTGTGACCGAAACGCCACTCTCCGAGAGAAAGCGACGCAAAAGTGACCTACACAGTCAAAAGCACGCTTCCGGAGCCGGACCTCAAGACCGTCGCCGCGGCACTGCGGGGCACGCTGCTGGACCTCATCGACCTCTCCCTCGTCGCCAAACAGATCCACTGGAACGTGGTCGGCCCCCGCTTCCGCTCCATCCACCTCCAACTCGACGAGGTCGTCGACACCGCCCGCCAGTACTCCGACACCGTCGCCGAACGCGCCTCGGCGCTCGGTATCAGCCCCGACGGCCGTTCCGCCAGCGTCGCCGAAGGCAGCGCCCTCGACACCGTCCCCGAGGGCTGGCTCCCCGACAACGACGCCGTCCGCACCATGGTCGACGCCCTCGGCGCCGTCATCGCCAAGTCCCGCGAGCGCATGAAGGCCGTCGGCGAGGTCGACCCGGTCACCGAGGACGTCTTCATCTCCCTCACCGGCGACCTGGAAAAGGAACACTGGATGTTCCAGGCGGAGAACCGCGCCTGAGCCCCCCCCGGGGGGGCCGTGAGCGGCTCGGGGCTGGGGCGACGGTCGCGTCGAGGCTGCCCGCGGATGGCCGGTGACCGATCCGCCCTGGCCGGGTCGCGGTGCCCAGGGGTGGGCACTCGTCGCACCGGGCCGGGAGCCGGGCGCTCAGTGGGGGATGCCGTCGATGAGGTCGCGGGCGTCCTGGCGCAGCAGTTCGGCGCAGACGCGGGAGCCGAGGGTGCCGGGGTCGTTGGAGGTATCGCCCCAGATGTGGGCGTGGGCGAACTTGCTGCCGTCGCGGGAGAAGACCATGCCGCGCAGGGACAGTTGTCCGTCGGGGCCGGTGACGCAGTGCCCGGCGATGGGGCTGTTGCAGTGTCCGCGCAGGCCGTGGAGCATGACGCGCTCGGCGGTCGCCTCGTTCTGGGTGGCCGGATGGTTCAGCCGCTCCAGCAGGCCGGCCACGGGACTGTCGTCGCGGCGGCACTCCAGCGCCAGGACTCCGGCGCCGACGGCGGGCAGGATCTCGTCGGTGCCGAACTCGTAGACGATGCGGTCGGTCAGCTGGAGGCGTTCGAGGCCGGAGCGGGCCACGATCATGGCGTCCGCGTGCAGGTCGCCCTTCTTCCCGTCGAGCTTGTCCAGGCGGGTGCCGACTGCTCCGCGTACCCGGATGACGTTCAGGTCGGGGCGGACGGCGAGGATCTGCGCTGTGCGGCGGACGGCGGTGGTGGCCACGGCCGCGCCCGGCGGGAGGTCGCCGAGGGACTTGGCGGGTGAGCCCTCGGGCATGACCAGGACGTCACGCACGTCGGCCCGCGGCAGCATCGCGGCGAAGACGAGCCCCTTGGGCATGGGCTCGTCGCCGGGGACGTCCTTGAGGCAGTGGACGGCCATGTCGATGTCGCCGCGCTGAAGCTGCTGGTCGATGGCCTTGACGAACAGGCCCTTCCCGCCGAGCTGGGCGAGGTCGCCGTGCCAGCGGTCGGCCTCCGTGGTGGTCGGCACGGCCTCGATCGTGAGCTCGGGGTGCAACTCGCGCAGCAGTGTCGAGACGTGCTCGGTCTGCGCCATGGCCATGGGGCTGGAGCGTGTGCCGATCCGCAGGACACGCTCGGGGAAGTCAGACATGGGCGGCTCTCTCTTCCGGTCGGTGTTCGAGGTAGACGGGTAGGGGCCCGGCGCAGGCCGCGGTGAGGCGGGCCGCGTGCCGCTCGTGGAGCAGTTGCACGGCCATCTCCAGCCGGACCCAGCGGGAGTCGGCCATCTCCTCGCGCTGGGGGCGATGCGGCGGTTCTCCTGCGGTGCGAGGGGCCGTGTGGCGAACAGCAGTGCCAGGCGGGAGCGGCGATCGCGGTGCGGGGCAGGGCCCACTCCGCAGCGAGCAGCGAGCAGCGAGCAGCGAGCAGCGAGCAGCGTGCCCGCTGCCAGGTCGAGGGACAGCTCCTCGCACAACTCCCGCCGCAGTGCCTCGCGCGGAGTCTCGCCCGCTTCAACGAGCCCGCCGGGCAGACGCCACGGGGCACCCGGGTGGCGCCGTCCGCGACCCTTTGGAAGCCGAACGGCTCGCCCCGCAAGAGGTCGCCCGTCCCTCCGTCGTTCGCTTGGTGGGGCAGCTTCTGGAGCTTGCGCCAAGGCCCGGACCTGAGTTGCGTGGTCTCGCGCAACGATGTGGACTCCCCGCATGACACAGCCAGTGCTCTACCTGATCGCGTGTGCGGCCGGTCCCGCCCAGCACATCGGCGAGGGCGTTCGCGCTGCACAAGCTGACGGGTGGGACACCTGTCTGATCCTCTCCCCAACGGCCGCGAGATGGTGGGGGCAGCGCACGGCCGAGTTGGAGGAGCTGACCGGGCATCCAGTGCGGCATCGGTACACGCTGCCCGGCGAGTCAGGGGGGCTGCCGAAGGCGGATGCGATGCTCGTTGCTCCGCTCACGACGACGAGTGCGTGTAAGTGGGCGGCAGGGATCACCGACACCGTGGCGCTGGGCATTCCGGCGGAAGCCGTACACATGGGCGTGCCCGTCGCCGCGGCACCGTTCTGGAGCACGGCGCTCGGAGCACAGCCGGCAGTGACCCGGGCCGTAGAGGTGCTGCGGGAACAGGGTGTGCGCGTGGTGTTCACCCCGGGTGAGCCGCACCCGCCGAGGCAGGGCAAGGGCGCGGCCTACTCGTGGGAGGCCGCGCTCGAAGCGCTGGTCAGCGAACGCTGATCGCGTCCGAAATGCGTACGGTTCTGATCTGTCGCACCCAGGTGCGCTTGGTCGCCGTGTGGGACGGGCAGTCGCCTTCCGGTAAGGGCGGCGGCACCGCCGACACCGTGGAACAGGCCCGGGCCGCGGGCGTGGACGTGATCGTCGTGTGGCCCGGGGGAGCAAGCCGGAAGGGTTGAGCACCACCAGGTGTGCGGTATGGCTACGCCGGTGGGCGGCGGTCGAGGCGGATGAGGGGGGTGTCGGCGTGGTGATCGCCCTCGCAGGGGGTGGGGGCCTGGCACGCGAAGCCGCGGTCCCGGCAGTGCCGGCAGCCGTGGGGTGCGGCCACGCTCTCGCCCGCGCCGTGGTCGGAGACGTAGAGGGCGCCTCCGTGTACCGTCCCGGTCCCTCCGCAGCCACGGCACAGCTGGTGCGGCCCCAAGCAGCTCATCGGTTGCCTCACCCGGCCAGGCCGCTGCCGCCGTACGGGCCGCGCCGCTGTTGTTCCTCACTCACCGTGGACACCTCCCCTCCGAGCGTAGAGGCGACACGGGGCTCGCGGACCCGGTTCGGTAAGACACGTGCGCGGCGGCGGCCCGTTGGCGTTCAGGCTCGTGCGGGTGGAGGATCGTGGCCTTGGTGTCCACTGCTGACGGGAGACGGGGGATGAGGCAGTTGGCCGCCCGCGCTTGGCGGAGTCTGCGGGGGTCGTGGCAGTGGCGTCTGCTCTGGCTCGCGCACGCGAAGTTCATGGTCGGGGTGACCGGCGTGGTGCGGGACGAGGAAGGGCGGGTGCTGTTGCTGCGGCACCGGCTGTGGCCGCAGGAGAGGCCCTGGGGGCTGCCGACCGGGTGCGCGGCCCGGGGCGAGGAGTTCACGCAGACCGTGGTGCGCGAAGTGCGGGAGGAGACCGGTCTGCACGTGCGTACCGGGGCGCTCGTGCGGCTGAGGAGCGGCTACCGGCTCCGTGTCGAAGTGGCGTACGAGGCCGTGTGCGTCGGCGGCACTCTCCGGATCGATCCGATGGAGATCCTCGAGGCGCGCTGGTTCTCTCCGGACGCCCTGCCCGACGGGCTCCAGGAGTCGCACCGCGAACTGATCTCGGGGGCCGGGCCGACGCCGTCCGCGCAGCCGGGCACCGTCCGCTGAAAGTCCCGTAGGCTCCGCGACGCCCGTGCGAGGATGCGGCCATGGCAACCGCACCCGCACATGTGCCCGTCTTCCACATCCGCCAGAAGGTCACCTTCGCGGTCAACCGCTACCGGGTCATGGCGGCCGGGCCCGACGGCTCGGAAGGGGAGCTGCTGGCCTTCGCCCAGCAGAAGCGGTTCAAACTGAAGGAAGAGGTCACCTTCTACGCGGACGACTCGCGCACCCGCGCGCTGTTCTCCTTCAAGGCGCGCAACGTGCTGGACGTCAGCTCCGGGATCGACGTCCTCGACGCGGACGGCCGCCCGATCGGCTACTTCAAGAAGGAGTTCGCCAAGAGTCTGCTCCGCTCGACGTGGACGCTCGCCGCGGGCGGCTCGGAGGCGCGCGGTCAGGAGCGCAGTCAGCTGATCGCGGTCGTGCGCCGGGTGTGGAAGGTTCTGCCGTGGGTGGGTGACCTTCCCGGACCCTTCCCCTTCCACTTCGACTTCGTCGACACCGGCAGCGGACAGCCCGTACTCAGCAGCCAGAAGCGGGCGGGCCTGCGGGACCGCTACGTCGTCACGGTGCCCGACGAGCGCCTCGACTTCCGGGTGGCGGCGGCGCTGGGCGTGGCGCTGGACGCCCTCCAGTCCCGCTGAGCGCCCACCTGCGCCCGCCTCACCGGTGCTGCACGACCCCCCGGGTGGCTTTCGACACCCCGTTCTGAGGTCGCGTTCCGACGTCCCGTTCCGAGGTCGCGTTCCGACGTCCGTTCTGAGGTCGCGTTCCGAGGCCCCGCTTCGAGGCTCCGCTTCGAGGCCCCCGCTTGAAGGTCGCGTTCCGAGGTCGCGATCTGTCCGGCGGGGGCGGGTGCCCGCCGCGGCGCGGGCCGCGGTGCGCGGCCCGCGCGGTCGCGCCCCGGCGCCCGCGCGGGTCCGCTTCCACGCGCCGGTCGTGCGCCCCGCGGCGGACCGTAGAATCGGATCACCATGGCTGACACCGCCCACCCCGCCTATCTCGATCACGCCGCCACCACCCCCATGTGGCCCGAAGCGGCGCGGACGATGACCGAGCAGCTCACGGTCGTCGGTAACGCATCCTCTCTGCACGGAGCCGGGCGGCGGGCGCGGCGCACGGTGGAGGAGTCACGCGAGTCCTTGGCCGCGTCCCTGGGCGCCCGGCCCAGTGAGGTCGTCTTCACCGCTGGCGGTACGGAGGCGGACAACCTGGCCGTGAAGGGGCTCTACTGGGCGCGCCGGGGCCAGGACGCGCGGCGTACCCGGGTGCTGGCCAGCCCCGCCGAGCACCACGCGGTGCTCGACGCCGTCGAGTGGCTGGCCGAGCACGAGGGGGCCCGCCTGGAGTGGCTGCCGGTCGACTCGTACGGGAGAGTACGTCCGCAGGCGCTGCGCGAGGCCATCGAGCGGGACCCTTCCGATGTCGCGCTGGCCACCGTGATGTGGGCGAACAACGAGATCGGCACCGTGACGGACGTGCGGGCGCTCGCCGAGGTAGCGGCGGAGTTCGAGGTGCCGTTGCACTCCGACGCCGTGCAGGCGTTCGGTCAGCTGGACGTCTCCTTCGCCGCCTCGGGACTGGCCGCGATGGCGGTCACCGGGCACAAGATCGGTGGTCCTTACGGGGTCGGCGCGCTGCTGCTGCGCCGCGAGTTCGCGCCGGTGCCGTTGCTGCACGGCGGGGGGCAGGAGCGGCACGTACGCTCGGGCACCCTCGACACCCCGGCCGTCGCCGCGTTCGCGACGGCCGCCCGCCTGTCCTTCGAGCGGCGGGAGGCGTTCGTCGGGGAGGTGGGCGCGCTGCGGGACGCGCTGGTGGCGGGCGTGCGGGACGCCGTACCCGACGCGGTGCTCAACGGCGATCCCGATCCGGCCGGGCGGCTGCCCGCCAACGCCCACTTCTCCTTCCCCGGGTGCGAGGGGGACTCGCTGCTGCTGCTCCTCGACGCGCAGGGGATCGAGTGTTCGACGGGTTCCGCCTGTACGGCGGGTGTGGCGCAGCCCAGCCACGTGCTGCTGGCCACCGGCACCCGGCCGGAGCTGGCCCGGGGCACCCTGCGCTTCTCGCTGGGGCACACCTCCACCAAGGCGGACGTGGAAGCGCTGGCCGAGGCGATCGGGCCCGTCGTCGCGCGGGCGCGCAGCGCGGGCCTGAGCTGACCGCCGCGCCGGGGCCGCCGCCCGTCGCCCCTACCGCTTCCCGCCACCCCTCCCGGCGGGGCCTTCTCCCGTCACGGGCACCGACGGGGCCGCTTCCGGTCACCCCTCCCGACGGACCGCCTCCCGTCACGGGCACCGGCGGGGCCCTCTCCCGTCACGGGCACCGACGGGGCCGCCTCCCGCCACGGGCACCGGCGAGGCCGCCCTCCCGCCACGGGCCCGGCCGACGCGTCGCCTCCCCGCCACCGGTTCCGGGTGACGCGCCGCCTCCCCGTCACCGGTTCCGGAGGGTGCTCTCCACCTTCATCTGGGCCTGGACCATCCGCATGTACTTGTCCCAGTCCCAGTGCCTGCCCGGGTCCGTGTGGTCGGCTCCGGGCACCTCGTTGTGGCCGATGATGTGCTCGCGGTCGGCGGGGAACTTGTAGCGGGTGCAGATGCCCGCCGTCAGCTTGGCGGAGGAGCGGTACATCTCGTCCGTGAAGTCCTGCGGCTGGTCGATCCAGCCCTCGTGTTCGATCCCGATGCTGCGCTCGTTGTACTCCTTGTTCGCCGCGTGGAAGGCGACGTCCAGTTCGCGGATCATCTGTATGATCTGCCCGTCCTGGCAGACGATGTAGTGCGCCGCCGCCCGGTGCTCCGGGTTCCGGAAGACCTTCACGGCAGCCGCGGCGCTGCCCTGGGTGACGTGCACGATCACCCGGTCGATCCCGTAGTCGGCGGGCCGGTCCCCGCGGCGCATGTTCGCGTCGGCGGCGGCCACCCACCGGGCGCGGGAGTCGTCGACCTGGCCTTCCATCCGGGGCGTGCTGTTCCCCGGCACCCGCCACCACCAGCGTTTGAGCTCCTGCTGGGTGGCCACGCCCAGCACGCCGAGGCCGACGGCGGTGGTGCCGGCGATCAGGAATCTGCGCCGGGCCACGCCCCGCGACCGCTGCCCGCCGGGGCCCGGCTCGCCGGGGCCCCGCCGGCCCCCCGGACCGCTGTCCGTGCC